>JAGCNA010000030.1 GCA_017646185.1 Clostridia bacterium | reverse complement strand
CCTTGTGGTAGGTTTCCTGAAACAGAATGTAGGTGCCGATACCCGCATCCTTAAGCTTGCGGTAGTTTTCCACGGTAGTAGCGGCAATATTTACGTTTACTCTGCGGATAGCGCCGTTTTTGTGCTTAACGCTGTATATGGTGTTTATACATTCAAGTATGTATTCTATGGGATTATTCTTGGGATCCTCCCCTGCTTCTATGGCAAGACGCTTATGTCCCATATCCTGCAAAGCGATAACCTCTGCTTCTACCTCTTGCTGCGTAAGCTTTTTACGGGCGATATGCTTGTTTTTAAGGTGATAAGGGCAGTAAACACAGCCGTTTACGCAGTAGTTGGACAAATAGAGAGGAGCGAAAATAACTATACGGTTTCCGTAAAAGGCTTGCTTGATCTCCTCTGCTATCTTGTATATCTCCTCTATCTTTTCGGGAATATCGCAAGCAAGAAGCACGGATGCCTCTCTGTGGGTAAGTCCTTTGCAGGTACAGCCGTTTCCGTTTTTAACGGGGCGTGCCTTTTGCAGAATGGAATCTATAAGAGGAATATTGTTTTTGTTTTGCTCCGCATATTCGATCGTTGCCAGAATTTCCTCGTTATTGATAAACTCTGCGGGATCCAACGATGCGGGATTATAATTTGCCATAATATTTATCCTTTCTTAACGTCGCCTCGGTCAACCGTTATTTCACAGCCGGTTAAAGCGACACGTTCTTTGAGTTGTTGCAAGCATTGGGCGGATTCGGCTCCGTCAGAAAGCTTGTTATTGTATAGCTGGTATTTTTTGCGTACAGACGCAGGCGATAAATTGGGCATTACCACGTTTGCGCCGGAAAGAATGCCTTTTTCCCTTCCGTCTTCAGAAACGGTACCCAGTGCAGTAGTGGCGGGAAGAAGCACGCAGGGATGTATAATGCGTATTACCGAAAGCAAAAAGCAGGTAAGGTTGGCACTTCCGCCGGAAAAATCACCGAATGGGGTATCTTTGTGTGGAATAAAAGGACCTATTCCGCACATATCCGGCTTAAAATCCTGAATAAAGCAAAGGTCTTTTGCTATGTGATCCACAGTCTGGTATGGGCTTCCCACCATAAATCCCGCACCTACCTGATAACCGATATCACGCAGATCTTCAAGACAGCGCATACGGTTTTCCAAAGTTAAGTTTTGGGGATGTAAGCGGCTGTAATGCTCGGCATCCGCCGTTTCGTGGCGGAGAAGATATCTGTCTGCTCCTGCGTTAAAAAGGGCAAGATAGCTTTCGTACGTTCTCTCTCCCAGAGATAACGTTACGGCGCATTCGGGAAAACGGGATTTTATTTCCGCAAGGATTCCGCACAGCACTTTATCGGTATAATATCCATCCTCCCCACCCTGAAGCACAAAGGTGCGGAAGCCAAGATTATAGCCTTCCTCACAGCATTCAAGTATTTCTTCGTGGGTAAGACGGTAACGGACACAGTGGGCATTGCTTTTTCTTATACCGCAATAAAAGCAATCGTTACGGCAGATATTGCTTATCTCAATAAGACCGCGGATAAAAACCTTTTTCCCGTACACTTCGTCCCGTATACGGCAGGCTTCCTTTGCCAGTGCATCTGCGTCCTCCGCAGTATAAGTCGAAATAAGGGTTTTGTATTCGTTTTGGGAAAGCTTTTTTTCTTTTAAAAGCTTAATGGCAAGTTCAGTCATTGAAAACAGCTCCCGAATATGCGGCCTTTACGCTTACGCCCTCTATCTTTCCGATCTTGCCGGAAAGGGCGGCAACGGTATTCTGAGGTGCTTCCATAGCAATGCTGATAATACTCACACCGCGGCGGCGGTAAGGAATCCCCATTCTGCCGATAATATATTCTCCGTATTCGTGAAGTATGGAGTTTATCTTTTCCGCAGACTCGCTGTTTTCCACAATTATACTTATTACTGCAATTCTCGTTTCCATAAAAAATACCGCGCTCTTTCAAAAAGAAAGGCGCGGCAAAAGAATATGGATATATTTCTTACCTTTGCCTTTCAGTCAGAGCAAATCTTTCTGTCAGGATAAGATATTATACTATATTTTAATACGTATTGTCAATTATTTTTCAAAAACGCGTTCAAGAGAAATGCGTTTTTTGGCAACGTCCACTTCGATAACGCGGACCTTGATAATCTCGCCAACCTTAGTGGCATCCTGCGCTCTGCGAACGAAGCCTTTTGCCAGCTTGGAAATATGAACAAGTCCGTCCTGATGCACGCCGATATCCACAAACGCACCGAAATCCGCTACGTTACGCACGGTACCGACAAATTCCATACCGGGCTTGAGAGAGGAAATATCCATAGCATCGGTACGAAGGATAGGCTTGGGCAATTCGTCACGAGGGTCTCGTCCCGGCTTGGTCAGCTCGTTCATCATATCGGTAAGAGTAGGTACGCCTACACCGATAGACTCTGCCAAAGAATCCAGACCTACAAGGTTAGCCTTTGCTTTAATATCCTCAAGTTTGCGCTCTCTTACGTCCTGCTCGCTGTAGCCCAGCTTTTTAAGAAGCACACGGGCAGATTCATAGCTTTCGGGGTGAACTGCGGTGTTATCCAGCACCTCTGCGCTTTCGGAAACACGCAAAAAGCCTGCGCACTGGGTAAACGCTTTATCACCTATTCCCTTTACCTTTTTAAGTTCCTCACGGGAAGTAAAGAGGCGGTTTTCGTTTCTGTAATCATATATTGCCTTTGCAGTCTTGGAGGATATACCCGCAACACGGGAAAGGAGAGAAACGGAAGCGGAGTTAAGGTCTACACCCACGGAAGAAACCGCATCCTCCACCACACCGTCAAGAGAAGCGGAAAGCTCCTTGGGGTTCATATCGTGCTGATACTGTCCTACGCCGATGGCTTTGGGGTCGATCTTTACAAGCTCTGCAAGAGGGTCCTGCACACGGCGGGCAATAGATACGGCGCTACGCAAGGAAACGTCAAACTGGGGGAATTCTTCTGCACCCAGCTTGGATGCGGAGTAAACGGAAGCACCTGCTTCGTTTGTCATAATATAGCTTACGGGACGGTTAAGCTTGGGAAGGAGTGAAGAAACGAAAATTTCGCTTTCCTTACTTGCGGTACCGTTGCCGATAGAAATAATATCTATTCCGTATTTCTTTACCAAAGCGGTAAGAACACGCTCTGCGTCCTCAGTACGGTTCTGGGGAGGAGTGGGATATACCCCGGTGGTATCTAGAACCTCGCCGTTTTCGCCAACAACAGCGATTTTACAGCCGGTTCTGTATGCAGGGTCAAAGCCCATTACT
>JAGCNA010000029.1 GCA_017646185.1 Clostridia bacterium | reverse complement strand
CAGAAGAAGTGCGGCGGCTGCCAGATGCTGAACCTTTCTTATAAACAGCAGTTAAGCGCAAAGATGGCGCAGATGATATCTCTTATGGGCAAATTCTGCCGTGTGGATGAAATTCACGGTATGGACGACCCCACCCATTACCGCAACAAGGTGCAATCCGCTTTCGGAATTTACAGAGGAAAGCAGATAAACGGTATGTACCAATCCTCCTCCCACAATATTGTGCAGACAAGCGAATGTCTTTTGGAGGACGAAATATGCGGTGCTGTTGTAAACACCGCCGCAAAGGTTATTAAAGAACAGAAAATAAGCGTATACGATCCCCGCACGGGCAGAGGAACAATACGCCATCTTTTGGTGCGCAGAGGTAAGACCAGCGGCGAGATTATGTTGGTGCCTGTAACAAGCACTCCCGTTTTTCCTCAGGCAAAGCGTTTTACCGAAGCGATGCTTAAAGAAATGCCCGATATCACCACTATCGTGCAATGTATTAACGATACGGATATTTTCCTCTGGATGGGGGAAAAGGAAAAGGTGCTTTACGGCAAAGGATATATCGAAGATACACTTTGCGGTAAAAAGTTCAGGATATCCCCAAAATCATTTTACCAGATAAATTCGGTGCAGACGGAATATCTGTATTCAAAAGCCATAGAGTTTGCGTCCCCCTCCCCCGATACAGTCCTGCTGGACGCTTACTGCGGAATCGGCACTATGGGAATTATCGCCGCAGATAAGGCAAAGACGGTTATCGGCGTGGAATCCAACAAGGATGCGGTGAAGGACGCTATAACCAACGCAAAGATAAACGGAGTTAAAAACATACGCTTTTACTGCGACGATGCGGGGGAAATGATGCGCAAGATCGCCGATGCGGGCGAGCATATAGACACGGTTATAACCGACCCGCCCCGTGCAGGATGTTCAAAGGAATTTTTGGTTTCCTGCTGTACTCTCGCACCCAAACGGATAGTTTACGTTTCCTGCAACCCCGAAACCCTTGCGCGGGACTGCGCGTTCCTTACCAAAAATGGATATACGGTGAAAAAGGTCGTCCCCGTGGATATGTTTCCGCATACCGCACATGTAGAGTGTGTCTGTCTGATTGAAAGAAAAAGATAAAAAGTCGATATGCCCTGCGGGGGCGAGAAGGCACAAGCGGCTCTCGTTGCCAAAGGCAACATATCGAATTTTGAGCGAAGTGAAAAATATATCGAATGGTCGCAACGCGACCATATATCGAGTTGCGAAGCAACATATCGACAAAGAAAGGAGTATGCGGTATGAAAAAACATTCTTCCTTTAACAAAAAGGAACGCCGTGCAATTATGCTTGGGCATTTATGGCGTTGGGGCAGTATTGCGCTTATATTGCTGGTTCCCGCTATTGCTTACGGAATTTGTAATTTGTTGAACACAGGAACCGAAACGCAGGGGGTCGTTACATTTTTGTCTTTAGGAATAACTATGTTTTGTGTCGGCGTTTATAATATTATAGGCACGGCGCTTGAGTTTAAGCACGTATTCGTTTCGTTACAGCTGGCATCCCGTCATATACCTTTCCAAAACTTCAATCCAAGCAGAGGCTGGACTAAATCTGAAAAGCGTGATTATATTTTTGTCGGTATAATTTTCGCTGTTTTTGGCTTGGCGGTTATCACAATTTCCACCCTGATACATTTCGGTATTCTGAGTTAAAAACAAACAGTATTTCACGCCGAAGCATAAGCAAAGGCACAAAAGAGGTTTTTTATGAACTGCAATATTTGTCCCCGTGAATGCGGAGCGGACAGAAAAACAGAAAACGGAATATGCGGCTGCGGAGAAAAGATACATATTTCCCGTGCGGCGCCCCATTTTTGGGAGGAACCGCCCATATCGCACAAAAACGGAAGCGGAACCGTGTTTTTTGCCGGCTGCAACCTTAAATGCGTGTTTTGCCAGAACGGGGAAATATCAAGGTGCGAAACGGGAAAAGAAGTAACCGCCGAAAGGCTGTATGAAATATTTTGGGAATTAAAAGCCTTGGGAGTGCACAACATAAACCTGGTTACCCCCACCCACTACACAGAGCAGATAATTCCCGTGCTGAAAAAAGCGAAAGCAGAAGGATTTTCCCTGCCCATTGTCTGGAACAGCGGCGGATACGAAAAAGCGGAAACAATTAAAATGCTTAACGGTCTTGTTGACGTGTACCTGCCCGATCTTAAATATATCCGCCCCGAAACCGCTTT
>JAGCNA010000249.1 GCA_017646185.1 Clostridia bacterium | reverse complement strand
GTGCTTGTAACCAAAGCCATTCTGGACTTTATCATCATTATGGTTATGGCGGCTTCTTTGGGCAAAGGAACCTTGTTTTCCGCAATTCCCGTGGCGGTATTGCAGGGCGGGGTAACCGCACTTTCGGTGCTTATCAAGCCGATAATGACAGAAACCGCCCTTCTTTATCTTTCTGTGGTGGGAAATATTCTTATTTTCTGTGTAGGCATCAACCTGGTGTTCGGAAAAAAGATAAAGGTTGCAAATTTGCTTCCCGCAATAATTTTTGCGGTCGCTTGCGCATTTTTGCCCGTCGATTTTATTTAGCACTTTGTTGTATAAGAAAACGCACCTTAAAGGTGCGTTTTTTTCTATGCTGTTTTAAAATACGGGCTTGGGATACGATTCTTTATCGGATACCACCAGATCGGTTATTTCTTCAAAGCTCATCCACTGAACCTTATCCGAAAGATGTTGTTCGATACGGCGGGCGATTTCCTCCATAACCATAAGTCCGGTTCCCAAACCGTTGGACATAAGGCTTTGCCAATGGGTTATAAGTATGGGGTATCCTCCCGTTTCAAGTACCCGTATCACTTCGCCTTCTTTGCCGTCTTCGGTAATAAGCATATCTGCCAATTGGGAAACAAATTCACGGTCTGTGCGCGGCGTGTCAATAGTTGCCCAGATACGGTCACGGGTGGTGGCGGGAATAGATACCAGCGTTCTGCTTTCCTCCTCCAATGCCACCCAAGGCTTTGCGTTGGGACGGTCTCTTAAACCGCGAAGGAAAAACCACGCTTTTTTGCTTTGGTTAACCTCTTCCACGGCGGCGGAAATAGAATGCTCATATTCGTCCTCCACCTCAATGCCGAAATCCCAAGGGGAGGTAACGCCAATGGAGTTGATTCCCGCTTCCTTCAAAATTGAAAGCGCTTTTGCAATATAAGGCACAAAGGTAGTTCTGTCCTGCGTGGATGCCCAGTCCCGCTCGTTAAGGGGCAGGGGCGCGCCTGTGGCAAGATCCACCGCTTTATGGTGTGTAAGCATTTCGGGACCCACAGAAAAAGCGGGCAATACCCGTGTTTTTACACATTCAAGCCATTCATTGAGCTTGCTTTGGTCAACACCATCAAGACCGTTAACGATATCGCCCTTGTTTCCCGGCATGGGAATAACGCTGAACTTGCCCTTAATTCCGTACCTTTCTATTATATCGCAAAATTCAAAAAGCATTTCGTTGGGGTAGGTGGGGATAAGGGGGCGCCCGTCTTCCGTAACGCTTTTCTTTGCGTGCTCATAATATACGGATATTACGGGAGCGGGATCGTCTATAATCCAGCTTATAGGTGTCTTCACGGTCATTCCTCCAAACTCTTTTTATACATTTTACCATCCCGCCCACTCCGTGTCAATAAAATCTTGCACAGTATTGAAAAGTAAGATGTTTTATGTTAGAATTCATTGTAACACTGCCTATTTAATTTAAGGAGCAATACGTATGCTTGAAAATCTTACTACGAAAAAGAATATAAAAACATTTTCCATATCCCCCGAAAATCTTACGGGTGAAAAAGGCGGGGGCGGCAGAGCCGTTGTGGGCAGTGCTTCCGAAGCATCCCGTGAGCTTGGCGTGGGCTGGAAGGTAAACCCCTATTTAAAGGTGGAAGCCCACAGCACGGTTATTCTTGCGGATTATAAAGGTCAGGGCGCAATAAAGCATATATGGATGACCGATTGCGCTTATGCTTCAAGACAGCTTATATTAAGGATTTTCTTTGACGGTCAAAAAACTCCCAATGTGGAAGCCCCTCTTTCAGATTTCTTTTGCAGTGCGGATTACAAGGAGTTTCGCCAGCTTACCAGCCTTGCTATGTGCGTTAATCCCGCAAAAGGACTTAATTGCTATTTCGAGATGCCCTTTTTCAAAGGCTTTCGTATAGAGGTGGAGAATCTGGGCGGTGAATGTAATATCTATTACCAGATAGACTGCGAAGAGAAAAAGCTTTCTCCCGAAACCTTGTATTTCCACGCCCAATTCCGTCGTGTAAACCCTCTGCCTTATATGCAGCCCTACGTTATTTTGGATAATATAAAGGGCAAAGGACATTACGTTGGCACCTATATAAACTGGGGCGTTAAAAGCAACGGTTGGTGGGGAGAGGGCGAAGTTAAGTTTTATATAGATGGCGACACCGAATATCCCACCGTATGCGGCACCGGCACAGAGGATTATTTCTGCGGTGCGTATAATTTCGATGTAAACGGAAAATACACCGAATTCTGCACACCTTATTCGGGTATGCACAAAATAAGCGGCACGGACGGATTGTACCGCTCACAAAGATATTTTAATCTTTACCGCTGGCATATTACCGACCCCGTTTATTTTGAAAACGATTTAAAGGTTACCGTTCAGGCCTTGGGCTGGCGAAGCGGAAACCGTTATTTGCCTTTGCAGGACGATATCTCCTCTGTGGCGTATTGGTATTCGGACAATTTAGAGGACGAATATCCCGCTTTCCCCTCTGTGAACGAGCTGGAGATAATATAAATGGATATAAAAAATTGCTTTATTAAAGCAACGGAGGAATATAATACATTTGAACGGCACGTTCCGGCACATTATTTCAGAAAAGTTCTGTTTTCGGAAACCGTACGGGTTGCAAAATTGACCGTTGCCGTTTGCGGTTTTTACGAACTGTATTTTAACGGCGTAAAAATAACGAAGGGATTTTTGTCTCCTTATATAAGCAATCCTGACCATTATGTCTATTACGATGAATATGAAATCACTATTGAAAAGGGCAACAATGTGTTTGGTGTATTGCTGGGGAACGGATTTCAAAACAATCCCGGCGGATATATATGGGATTTTGATAAAGCGGATTTTAGAAGCGCACCTTCTTTTGCCGTTGAGCTGAAGTCCGGAAACGAGATCATCCTCCGTAGCGGAACGGATTTCAAAACCTGTCCTTCTCCCATCAGGTTCGATGATTATCGGTTTGGAGAACATTATGATGCGAATTTCGAACTGAACGGATGGAACACTCCGGAGTTCGACGATTCTCTTTGGCAAAACGCTTTGTCTGCAATTGCTCCTGCCGGTGAGTTGCGTATGGCAGATATTTCTCCCATTACCACAGAGTGTGAACTTGTCCCCGCAAATATAACAGAATGTAAAGACGGCGGGTATATATACGATTTCGGCAGATCGGGTGCAGGTGTGTGCCGTCTTACGGTAAATGGCTTTAAGGGACAAAAAATTGAGCTTATCCATGCGGATTCCTTAAAAGACGGAGATCTTGATTTATTACAAATCTGGTTTGATTACGGAAACTGGGAACGGGATAAAGATATCGTCCACAAAGATATTTACGTATGTAAGGGCGATAAAACCGAAACGTATCAGCCCACTTTTGTCTATCACGGATTCAGATATGTAAAGGTAAAAGGTATCACCTCGGAGCAGGCGACAAATGAACTGCTTAAATTTTTGGTGTATCATACCGAAATGAATACGATGGGAGATTTTAGTTGCTCTCATCCCGGCGCAACGTATTTACAGCAGATCACGAAACGGAGCATAGTATCCAATTTTCATCATTTTCCCACGGACTGCCCTCAGCGAGAGAAAAACGGATGGACAGCAGATGCGGCGCTTACCTGTGAGGCTGCTTTGTTGAATTACAATCCCGAAAGGAATTACCGTGAATGGATACGGAATATACTTAAGGCACAGCGGGAAGACGGGGCGTTGCCCGGAATAATTCCTACCGGCGGTTGGGGATTTCATTGGGGAAACGGTCCCGCCTGGGACAGCGCTTTGGTATGGATTCCGTACTACACTTACATTTATCGCGGAGACACGGAAATGATACGTGAATCTGCAGACGGGTTCTTTAAATATTTGCGTTATTTGCGTTCAAGGACCGACGAAAAAGGTTTGCTCAGCATCGGGCTCGGAGATTGGTGTCAGGTGGGCGGTGGAGCGCCCAAATCACCGTTGGTTGTTACAGATACAATCACCTCTATGGATCTTGCTTTTAAGATAGGAGAAATGCTGGATGCGGTAAATATTGCTTCCGGAAGTGAATACGCGCGAAGCGAAGGTGAAAAATACAAAAAAGCTATCCGCGCCAATCTTGTTGACGACACTCTTACGGTTTTGGGCGAATGTCAGACGAGTCAGGCAATGGCATTGTATTACGGCGTATTTGATGAATCGGAAGAAACGGCGGCTTTTCAAAAGCTTTTGGATTTAATACGTCGCGCAGACGGACATATTGATCTCGGCGTATTGGGCGGCAGAGTGATCTTTCACGTGCTTACCCGTTTCGGATACGGCTCCCTTGCTTTTAATATGATAGTAAGAGAAGATTATCCCTCCTACGGGAATTGGCTGGTGCGTGGGGCTACCACTCTTTGGGAAAATTTCCTGCCCGATTCCGTATCGTCTATGAATCATTGCTTCTGGGGTGATATAAGCGGATGGTTTATAAAATCGGTTGCGGGTATCAATCTTAATCCGCATAAACGTAATATAAACGAGCTTGAAATAACCCCGTGTTTTATAGAAGCGCTGGAATATGCGTCCGCATATCATATTGCTCCCGCAGGGAAAATATCCGTATCGTGGTGCCGAAGCGGAGAAAACGTGCTTCTTGAACTTGAAATTCCCGAAAAAATGGCGGCAACTGTTAAGTTAAGAGACGGTTATACATTTGAAAACGGTGCTTCGTCGGCACCTGCAGTATTCGGACAGTATAAAATATTAAAACCTTTTAATGATAAAGTGCGGATTTAGTTTTCCGCACTTTTTCTATTGACAAGAACGATACCTCGTGATATGATGTATTACACGATAGGAGGTATTGCATGGACGTTCAGTTGAAAAGAGGAATTTTGGACGTGTGCGTTCTGGCGGCGATCAAAGACGAAGATTCCTACGGGTATAAGATCATTAAGGATATGAAACCGTATATAGAGCTTTCCGAATCTACGTTATATACCATTCTCAAGCGGTTGGAAAACGCAAATATGCTTACCGTACGCACTGCAGAGCATGGTGGACGGCTAAGGAAGTATTATCATATTACAAAAGAGGGACATAACCGTATAGAAGAATTTAAAAAGGAATGGAAGGAAATTATGTCCATATATCGGTTCGTAACCAAGGAGGATAGCAATGAATAAGCAAGAGTTTTTGGATCGGTTACGTGGGGAATTATCCATTTTGCCTTCGGCAGATACAGAAGAACGAATAAACTTTTACAGCGAAATGATAGATGACCGTGTGGAAGAAGGCGTTTCGGAAGAAGATGCGGTAGCTGAGATAGGCAGTATAGAGAGTGTTGTTGCACAAATAACTGCAGATATTCCACAAAAAGCAAAAACGAGAAAATTAAAAGGGTGGGAAATATCGCTTTTGGCTGTCGGCTCGCCTCTGTGGATCTCGTTGGGCGTTGCCGCGGCTGCTGTGCTCTTCTCGCTTTACGTTTCCTTGTGGGCGGTTGTAATTTCTCTTTGGGCGGTTTTCGCTTCGGTTGCCGCTTGTGCCCTTGGCGGCTTGGCAGGGGGAATATGTATTGCCGTAACAGAAAATGCCGCTTCGGGAATTGCGCTGTTTGGCGGCGGAATTGCCTGCATCGGTCTTTCGATCTTTGTGTTTTTTGGCTGCAAGCTTGCTACAAAAGGTACCGTAAAGCTTACAAAGCTGTGCGTTAAAAAGCTTTTTCGTAAAAAGGAGGAAGCATAATGGGTAAAACGAAAATATGGATTATCACAGCCGCCGTATTTGTACTTGCAGGCGCACTGATTTTTGCAGGAGTGATGACAATGCTTAAATGGGATTTTACAAAATTATCAACGGTTAAGTACGAAACGAATGTTCATGAAATCGACAAAGTGTTTGACAGTATATCTATAGATACAGATACGGCGGATATTACGTTTGCTTTGTCGGATAACGAAAAATATGTTATAAAGTGTTATGAGGAGGAAAAATCAAAGCATTACGTTGCGGTTGAAGATAGCACGCTTGTTATTAAAATGATTAATAATAAATCGTGGCACGATTATATCGGAATTAACATCGGCTCTCCCAAGATAACCGTTTATCTGCCGAAAACAGAGTATAATTCGCTTATTATTAACGCAAGCACGGGAGATGTGGAGATTCCCAAGGGTTTTTCCTTTAAAAACGTGGATATCTCGTTAAGCACGGGGGATATACGGTTAGAGGATATTTCGGCAAACAGCTTAAACCTTTCCGTTTCCACCGGCAGAATAGATATAAACGGTGCTGTGTGTAAAGAAGATATAAAAATAACCGTTTCCACAGGCAAGGCGTACCTTACAGACGTAAAGTGCAAAAGCCTTGAATCAGACGGAAACACGGGAGATATATCCTTAACGTCTGTTACCGCTTCGGAAAAGTTAAGTTTGGAAAGAACCACCGGTGACATTTTGCTGGAAAATTGCGACGCTTCGGAAATTTATATCAAAACCTCTACGGGCGACGTAAAAGGAACTCTGCTTACGGAAAAGACGTTTGTTGCCCAAACCTCCACAGGCAAAATAGATGTACCCAAAACCGCCGGCGGCAGGTGCGAAATAACAACCTCTACCGGCAATATAAAAATCGATATTCAAAAGTAAAAATCAAGGAATCCGCAAAAACGGATTCCTTTTTTCGGGGTCCCCGAGAAGCCGTCAGGCTTCTTGGGGTGATTCTCTTGACATTTGCTTGCTTCGATGATAAAATAACAATCGATATATAACGAACGATATATTTCAAGGAGCTTTTTTATGCCGCCTAAAGTTAAAATAACAAAAGAAGATATTGTAAACACCGCTGTTATGCTTATTCGGGGAAAAGGGGAAGAGGCTGTAAACGCAAGGGCGATAGCCGCACACCT
>JAGCNA010000248.1 GCA_017646185.1 Clostridia bacterium | reverse complement strand
GTAAACACCATCGCTTCCCCGAACAATGCGCCGCATTTGGTGCCGCCTATATAGAAAATATCACAGTTTTTTGCAAGAAAGGGGAGTGATACGTCATTTGCCTTTGCCCCCAAAGCGTATGCAAGCCGTGCGCCGTCCACAAACAAGGGAACGGAATATTTTTTACATACAGAGTAAATGCTTTCAAGCTCCTCTGCGCTGTAAAGCGTTCCCGTTTCGGTGGGCTGGGAAATATACACCATACCCGGCTTTACCTCGTGCTCGTTGGTGGGGACTGACAGATATTTTTCAAGTCCTTCCGAGGTAAGCTTTCCGTTTACTGCGGGAAGAGCAAGCACCTTGTGTCCCGTAGCCTCAATAGCCCCTGTTTCGTGGACGTTTATATGACCGCTTTCACAGCATACCACACCCTCGTAGGGACGCAGTACAGAGGATATAATAATAGTATTTGCCTGAGTACCGCCCACAGCAAAGTGTACTTCCGCCTGCGGGCATTCGCATACTGTTTTTATTTTTTCCTTCGCCATCCCGCAAAACTCATCGTTGCCGTAGCCTACGGTGTTAAGCGAGTTTGTTTCGGTAAGTGCCTTTAAAACCTGAGGAGCGCATCCGTCGGTGTAATCACATTCAAATCTTATCATAATTAATCCATTTCCTCTATGTGGTATACGTATTCAAGCGTGCTTAACGCTTCTATTATTTCTTTGTGTTTTTTATATTTTTTAAGTTCTTTTCCCGTTATACGAACAGATATGGTATAAACGCTTAATCCGGAATTAATATATGCGGGGTTGGATTCTATATCGTCAATAACCATTCCAAGCTTGCGCACCGTGGTAACAAAATCCTGCAGGTTGTTTTTATTTTTAAGCTCCAGATGCATTTCAAAGTGGTTGAATCTGTCTTTCAAGCCGTGCTCTATTGTGGGGAAAAGAGACAGACCGAGTATTATTGCAATAAAAGAAATAAGCGTTACTGTATACATTCCCGCACCTGCGGTTATACCCAGAATTCCGCAAGCCCAAAGGGCGGCAGAGGTGGTAAGACCTTTAATCTGGCTTTTGGAGCTGTATAACACCGAATTACCGCTTATCATCGCCGCTCCGATCACCACTGCGGCGGAAATAAAAGGAAGGTTTATATCCGTTTGAGCCATTAAAAATGTGTCGGTTAGCATTGCAACCGTGCCTGCAAGGGCAACGATAATAAAGGTTCGAAGTCCTGCGGAATGACGCTTTGAGGAACGCTCGATACCCAAAAACGCCGAAAACAGCATGGAAACGCCAATGCGCAAAAATATGGTGTAAATATTAAGCTGTGAAGACCATTCGCCCATCAAAACAGCCAAAGGGTCATTTATAATCATATTTCACGTTCTCCTTATTTATTTCTTCTGAAAGGCTTTCTGCGGGTAGCAAGCATAGCCGCATACTGTTCTTCTGCCGCTTCCAGAAAAGCCTGCTCGTCTTCCGAAGGTGTGTCTCCCTTTTCGGGAAGCTCTTTTTGTATTTTTTGTATTCGTTCTACCAACAGCTCGGCGTCGTTTTTTGTTTTT
>JAGCNA010000028.1 GCA_017646185.1 Clostridia bacterium | reverse complement strand
TACCAACCCGCAGGTGGAAAGAGAGATATGTCTGTGAGAGATATTGAGCCCATCCGGATGGTGGACAAGACGCAAAAACTGCAAAACGTTATGGTAATTATCCAAGGGCTCGCCAATGCCCATAAGCACTATGCCCTTTACCTTTTCCCCCGTATCACGCATAGCCGCCATTACCTGCTCCAGCATCTCACCGGGGGTAAGATGTCTGCGGAAGCCGTTTATATGGGAAGCGCAAAAGGTACAGCCCATTCTGCAGCCTGCCTGAGTGGATATGCAGACGGTGTTTCCGTATTTATAACGCATAAATACGGTTTCTATCTTCTCTCCGTCGGCAAGTTCGAAAAGATATTTTACCGTGCCGTCAATTTTCGACACCAGTTTCGAAACGATCTTCGCCCTTGTTACCGTACACTCCCCTTTTAACTTTTCCCGAAGGGATACGGAAAGGTCTGTCATATTATCTATATCCGTTTCCCCAGCGGATATCCAACGGAATATCTGCTTGGCACGAAAAGGCTTTTCGCCGATATTTACAAGATATTCCTCTATATCCTTTGGGAGCATACTTTTAAGGTCGGTCATTTTTTAATCTCTTTCAATTACAGCTATATAAAATCCATCGTACCCGTTTCCGGGGAAAATGGTTTTCTGAGATACCAAACGGTATCCTTCTTTGTTTTTTAATACTTTTTCGGTTATATCCCCGTTTTCACGCTTGTTTATCGTGCAGGTGGAATACACCGCCCTGCCTCCTTTTTTAAGATAAAGGAGCGCGTTTTCCAGAATTTTTTCCTGAGTGGGGTACAGCCCCTCAAAATCCGCGGCGTTTTTATAGCGGATCTCCGGCTTTGTACCTATAACTCCCAGTCCCGAGCAGGGGACATCGCATATAACTCTGTCCGCCGTTCCTATAAGGCTTTCGTCGGTAACACGGGCGTCCCGTTCCAGGGTTTCTATAATGGTTATTCCCAGCTTTTCCGCCCCCTTGGTTATAAGGGAAAGCTTGTTTTTATGCAGGTCCGAGGATATTATTCTGCCTCTGTTTTGCATATCTATTGCGGCGCCGAAGCTTTTTCCGCCGGGGCAGGCGCAAAGGTCTACAACTGTCATTCCCGCTTGGGCGTTAAGTGTCTTTACCGCTTGCTGGGAGGAAAGCCCCTGCACGAAAAACAACCCTTTTTCGATATCTCCCATATCCGTATGCTCGTTTACTCCGTCCACATAGGGGGTTTCTTTAAGGGTGTTTGCTCTTACGGACACGGGGCGTTTTTCGTAAAACGCTTCCAATATATTTTTGTATTCTGCGGGGTACTGCTCTTTGATAAGCTCAAATATACTTTCGGAAACCGAATAATACACCGGTTCGGGAAGGGATGAAAGGGAATTTATAATACTCTCCTTTTCCCTGCAAACGCTGCGAAGCACCGCATTTACAAACCCTGCAAAGGAACGGTTTATCTGCTTTGCGGTTTTTACCGATTCATCGCACACGGCGTGGTCGGGTACACGGGAAAGAAAGATTATCTGGTATACACCCATACGCAAAAGCTCGGTTATCTTTGCATCCGGCGTTTTGTTTACGTAGCGGGAAATAATATGATCAAGAGTGCGCTTTCGCTCCGTTACGCCTTTTATAAGCTCGGTGCACAATCCACGGTCGGCACCGCTTAAATCGGCAGAAAGCAAACCTATATTGCCGTATGCTCCCGAAGAAGATATACGGTACAATATATCCAAAGCCACTCGGCGGGGATCAGACATTGAAAATATCACCTTTTTTTACAGAATTGCCACGCAAAAAGCTGGCGTAATCCATTTTACCCTTGCCCTCGGGCTGAAGATGGGTTATGGTAACGCTGCCCGATGCACAGGCGATCTCTATACCGTTTTCGGTAGAAAGCACGGTGCCGGGCACACCCGTACCGTTTGTGAGAACTGATTGAAGAAACTTAATACGCTTGCCGTTTAAAACAGCATACGCACCGGGATAAGGAGCAAGACCACGTATACGGTCGTGAGTCTGCTTTGCGGTACGGGAAAAATCCTCGTATGCTTCTTTTTTGTCTATCTTTGCGGCGTAAGAGGAGCCTTCCTCTGTCTGGGGAGTACGGGTGGCTTTGCCTTCCGAAGCAAGAGAAAGATATTCAAGTATCAATTCTCCGCCGAGGCGTGCCATTTCATCGTGGTACTGACCCGCTGTCATATTCTCGGTTATGGGAATAGAACGCTGAAGGATAATATCCCCCGTGTCTATACCCGCATCCATATACATTATTGTTATACCGCCTTCTGTATGTCCCTCCATAACGGCACGGTTTATAGGCGCCGCACCACGAAGGGCAGGAAGGAGAGAGGCGTGTATGCATATACATCCGTGAGGAGGTATATCAAGTATATTCTGAGGTAAAATTTTGCCGAAAGCCGCCACCACGAAAACGTCTGCCTGCACAAAGCGGAGTATTCTTTCCGTTTCTTCGTCACGCATTGTTTTGGGTGTTATAACCTCTATACCCTTTTCCAAAGCAAACTTTTTTACGGGAGAAGGTGTCAGAACGTATCCTCTGCCCGAGGGTTTATCCGGCTGGGACACCACCAAAGCGATATCGTGTCCCGCTTCGTAAATTGCTTCAAGGGCGGTAAGGGCAAAATCCGGCGTGCCCATAAAAACTATACGCATCAGTTTTCCTCCGGATCAAGCATTTCCTTTACTTTGTCTATATACAGCACGCCGTCAAGATGGTCCAGCTCGTGGCAGAAGCAACGGGCAATAAGCTCTGTTCCCGTGGCTTCAAAGGTCTGTCCCTGCACGTTGAGAGCACGTACGGTAACTACTGCGGGACGCTCAACGATACCTGCTTTTCCGGGACAGGAAAGACAGCCCTCTACCTCTTCCTGCTTGCCTTCGGTATATATAATTTCGGGATTGATAAATTCCTGCAATTTACCCTTGCCCATATCCACTATAACCACACGGCGAAGTACGCCTACCTGAGGTGCGGCAAGACCTACTCCCTCTGCTTTGCGGAGGGTATCCTTCATATCCTCGATAAGAACACGGATACGGGGTGTGATAGCATCTACGGGGCGGGAAGTTTTGCGCAACGTAGGGTCGGGATCTCTTAATATTTTAAGAAGTGCCATAAAGTATGCCTCCTAAACTGTAATGGGGTTAATATCAATATCCAAAAGCGCTCCCGTGCGGTCTGCTTTTGCAAAAGCGCCAAGCGCATCACGGAAACAGCTTCTTGCGGCGGCACAGTCTTTGTATTTTACCGTGAGCCGCATTCTGTAACGGTTGTTGATTTTATATATTCCCTCGCTGAAGGGTCCGAAGCGGACAATTTTAAGCTCGGGATATTTTTCTGTTAAAAGCTTTTCGAAAATTACGGAAAAAGCGGTAGCGGCACGGCGTGTATCCTGCTCGTTTTCACCGGATATGCGGAACAGCGCTATATCGCAAAACGGAGGGAATACCACGGCACGGCGCATAGCTATTTCGCCTTCAAAGAATTTTTCGTAATTCTGGGTCTGCACCAATTTTAAAATATCGCTTTGAGGGTTTGCGGTCTGCAATACCGCTTCCCCATCCTCCCCTGCTCTGCCTGCTCTGCCCGCAAGCTGTGTAAGGAGGGAGAATGTGCGCTCTGCGGCACGGAAATCGTTTTGATACAGCATAGCGTCCACCGAAACCACGCCCACCAAAGAAACCAACGGAAAATCAAGCCCTTTTGCGATCATCTGTGTGCCGTACAAAAGGTCGGCTTCCTTTTTTCTGAAGGAATTAAAACGGTTTTCGTGGGAATGACGGGTGGCAGTGGTATCCGTATCCATACGTATACCCCGGATATTGGGATAATGCTTTTCCAATTCCTCCTGCAGCTTTTGGGTGCCGAATCCGAAGCGGGTAATGCTGTTTTTTCCGCAGGAAGGGCAGGTTTCGGGCAAGGGAACGGTGTAGCCGCAATAATGGCAGTTTAATTTTTCGTTTTTACGTTTTTCACCGCTGAAGGCGTGGTAGGTCAAAGAAACCGAACAGTTGGGGCAGGAAACCACTTCACCGCAGGAAGCACAGCTTACAAAAGAGCTGTAGCCCCGTCTGCCCACAAACAGAATTGCCTGCTTGCCGTCCTGCACCGCAGTATTGAGCTTTTCCCCCAGCTTGGTACCGATAAGTCTGCCTCCGTTAAACTTGGGATCCTGCTTTATATCCGCAAGAGTAATATCGGGCAGCTGTGCATCACCGTAGCGGTGTGTAAGGGTTATAAGCTTATATATTCCCTGCTTTGCCTTGTAAAAGCTTTCCACCGAAGGGGTGGCGCTGGCAAGAAGCATTACGCATTTGTTATAGGCGCAACGGAAGCGTGCTATATCTCTTGCGTGGAATTTAGGTGTGTTTTCGGATTTATAAGTATGCTCCTGTTCTTCGTCCATAACGATAAGCCCAAGATCCTTCACGGGAGAAAAGATTGCGCTCCGTGTGCCGATAACCACCTTTTTTTCGCCCTTGGCGATAGCTCTTGCGGTGTCTATACGCTCACCGATACTGAGCATTGAATGAACTACCGCAAGGGAAGAACCGAATTCGGCGGAATATATTGCCACCGCTTCGGAGGTAAGACCTATCTCGGGTATGAGCACAATGGCGCTTTTGCCCATGGCAACGGTCTTTTTTACGGATTCGATAATAACCTTGGTCTTTCCGCTTCCCGTAACTCCGTAAAGGAGCGCCGCTTTGGGCTCGCCGGATAAAAGCAGTTCTTCTACCGAATCCACCGCATTTTTTTGCTCATCGGTAAGACGGGTTTCCCTTTTTTCTCTTTGGTTTTCGGACAAAACGGGGTCACGGACGATCCTACGCTCGTAAACTTCGCACACCTGCTTTTTGCACATGGCGTTTACAACGGAACGGGAAACGGAAAAATATTTTTCAAGCTCGGTAAGGGATATCTCTCCCTCCAGCGACAAAGCGTCTACAAGAGCTACTTGTTTTTCCGTTTTCGCGGATTCGTACGCCGTTTCCGTATCCACGGTAAGACGGACGTAAGAAAGATTTTTTTCGTTTATATTTTCTACGGTTATAGGCTCTCTTTTTAAAGCGCCGCTTTTTACCATAGCGGAAAGAAGGCTTTTTGCCTCTTCCCCGAACTGAGATAATATCTCGTTTTCCGTGGAGGATTTTTCTTTAAGTGCACGGAAAAGCACCTGCGCTTTGGGGTTAAGGGAGCTTTCATCCGCTTCGCCGCAGGAATACAAGTATTCCACGGTGGATTCCATACCGGGAGGAAGTATTGCCTTTAAAGCGGCGCCCACGGTACAAAAGCACCGTTCTGCCATAAACAGACACATATCCACGGTCTCTTCGGACATAAGACCGTAATCCTCTAAAGTATCGGACACGGGCTTTATACCGGGATATTCGCAATAATCGGAAAATCCCGTAACAATTCCCTTACGCAAACGGTTGCCGTGACCGAAGGGCACAAGGACAATACTCCCTTTGTGCAGGGTATCCCGCATTGAGGGAGGAACCAGATAGGCATACCCTTTGTCTGCGGAATATGCGATATCGGTAATCCTGACCGAACAGTACAGCTTTCCGTCCATTTTTATTCGTTTTCTGCGGAAACTACTTTGTATTCGCCGGTGAGAAGCTTATCTACAGCCAGAGTAACAGCCTTTTCGCCGAGGAATTCCACATTATTCTTGGAATCCTTGCTGTCTGCGTTTTCTGCTGCTCTTTCTGCAGCCGCAACAGCCTGATCGGTTATATGGCGTGCGGATTTAGCGGTAGCGATAACCAGAGTATAACGGTTGTATTTTTCTTTTGTGATTTCTTTGATTGTAGGATAGATCATTTTAACACCTTTATTCAGTAAAATTTTTTATAAAACTTAAAATATTTTCTTTGTTCTTTTCGGGACGGGTATTAACTATTCCGTCTATTTGGGCGGCGCAATCAGCAGATCTGCCGTCCTCGTTTACCACAAGATAATCATATCCTGCGGCTATCTGTATTTCCTCAAGAGCGGTGGCAAGACGCTTTTTAATAACCTCGTCGGTTTCCGTGCCTCTGCCGCGCAGTCTGCTTTCAAGAGTAGCGTAATCGGGAGGGCACAAAAAGATAAGCATTGCTTCGGGCATTTTTTCTCTTATCTGCAAAGCTCCCTGAACCTCTATTTCCAGAATGACGTTTTTGCCTTCCTCAAGCTTTTCTTCCACAAAGGAACGCAGGGTTCCGTAACAGTTGCCCACGTATTCGGCGTGCTCCAAAAAGCTGTCGGATGCAACCAAAGACAAAAATTTTTCCTTGGTTAAAAAGAAGTAATGCTTGCCGTCAACCTCTCCCGGTCTGGGTAAGCGGGTGGTGGCGGAAACGGAATAAACGTATTTTTCGGTGTTTTGAAGTAAAATCCCCAGCACCGTGCCCTTGCCGCTTCCCGCAGGGCCGGATACCACCAAAAGAGTTCCTCTTTTTTTATCCATTACAGCCTCCCGGAGATAACGTCTACTTCCTCGGAGGAAAGGATAACGTGTTCGCTGTCGGTAATAATAACAGATCTTGTCTTTTTACCGCAGCTGCAGTCTATAACTCTGCCCGCATTTTTGGAATCCTGAACCAGACGGCGGATAGGCAGGCTGTCCGGACTGAGAACAGACACGATACGGCGGGTGTTAACACGGTTGCCGAAGCCGATATCTACAAATTCCATTTGCCTTACCTCACTCAAGATTTGCTACCTGCTCACGCAGTTTTTCGATCTCGGTCTTGATCGCCACAACACGGCGGGATATTTCGTAATCGTTGCACTTGGAGCCCAGAGTATTTGTCTCTCTCAGCATTTCGGGAACGATATATTCAAGCTTTTTGCCTACGGGACCGTCGGATTCCAGAGTCTGTCTGAATTCGGTGCAATGGGACTGAAGGCGGACAAGCTCTTCCGTAACGTCGGTCTTATCGGTAAACACGGCACATTCGGTAAGCAATCTGTCCTCGTTTACGGGAACGCCTGCCAGAAGGTCGTTTATACGGGCGCGCATTTTTTCAAGATTTTTCTTTAACGCCACAGGTGCAAGAGCCGCTACCTCGTTGCGGAGGCTTTCTACGGTTTCAAGATAAGTAATCAGTTTTTCCTTTAATCTGCCGCCCTCGGATTCACGCATAGAGTTATACTGCTCAAAGGCGCCGCGGCAGATAGGCTCTATTTCCTTCCACATCTGCTCCGCATCCTCATCGGCACGGGTAACTGTCATAATATCCGATTTACCGGAAAGCATGGAAAGGGTAATCTCTCCCGGAACGGAATATTCGGTTTTGATCTGCTCAAGCAGTTTAAGATATCCCTCCACAAACTCCTTGTTAAGAGTAAGAGAAACGGGATCTCCGTCGATATTTTCCACGGTGAGATACAGATCTATCTTACCGCGGGTAACGTATTTGGCGCAAAGCTCCTTTACGTTGCCCTCCAAAGGCAGGTACTGACGGGGCATTCTTACGGAAATATCCGCAAAGCGATTGTTGACGGATTTTATTTCAAAGGTGATGTTCTTTCCGCCCACAAGGGATTTTTGTCTTCCGTAGCCGGACATACTTTTTATCATTTCAGTTTCCTCCGAATCCGCTTTACATACAAGGTAACCAGCCGTGTAAACGCAATATCGTATACGAAAAAGGTCAGGTTGCCCAATGCATAAACGAAAATATTAAATGAAAATATTGGATCATCAATATCAAGCAGGTAGTTTCCTGCGGCTATAAGGGCGGTATAAAAAAGATTAAAGCCGATAATCTTTATTGCCCAGACCAGCTTACGGTTTTTAATACGCTCCAAAAGTGCCTTTATAATGGGGTATATTCCGCCGATAAGCACATAAAACAGAGCAGGAGTTTTTGCGGGAAGCAAAACAAAGGACAAAACGGACGTGGCGGCATACAGCATTACTGCCCAGCCTGCCCCGTATTCTATAACGGCAACCGCAACCGTAAGTCCTGCGGCAACCGCAACCGTAAGATCAAGAGATTGTATTACGCACCCCACCAGCATAAGCACCACAGAAAGGGCGCAAAACAGGGAAAGCACGGAAAGTTTCAGTATTTTTTGTTTCATCGGCAGCAATTACAAAGAAGGTTGGCGCACAAAAGGCCGGTACACAGATCGCATCCGCCGCAATCGTCATTGCTTGCAGAGGTGGTGTAACCTCCTGCAGTGGAATGGGATGCCATATTGTTAAGGGTGTTTCTGTATTCCGCGTTATAAGGATCCATTCTGCAAGCCTGCTCAAAATACTTGCGGGCTTCACCCAGCCAGTTTTTACGTGCCATAACGTGGCCCATAAGGAAATACCACTCTGCGTTTCTCTGCTCGTTGGGTATGCGGGAAAGGATAGTTTCCGCTTCTGTAACACGGTTTGCGGACAAAAGCTCACGCACACGGTAAAGGCTGCTGCCGCCGGAGGTGTTACCCCCGTAAGTATTTCCGCCGCCGGAATAACCGCCGCTTCTGTTTCCGGAAGCACGCTGTTTGGTTATGGTATCGTATGCTTCGTTTATTTCTTTCATTTTTTCCGCGTCAAGATCTGCAAGAGGATTTCCGACGTAAGTATC
>JAGCNA010000247.1 GCA_017646185.1 Clostridia bacterium | reverse complement strand
GTAATCTCTTACTCCCGTTCCGTCGGGGGTGGGGTAGTCCTTGCCGAATACGGTAATAGCCTCTGCCTCTCCCTTAGCCACATGGATAATACGGGGCATAAGGTTGTTTGGAATACCGTTGGGCTTTTCGCCTATCAATCCGCTTTCGTGGGCGCCGATAGGGTTAAAATATCTAAGCAGAGTTGCTGAAAATTCGGGGTCGGAAACGCATACGTCCCGAAGTATCATTTCCACCATATATTTGGTGTTGCCGTAAGGATTTGTGGGGTGGAGCGAGCAATCCTCGGTTATGGGCACTTTGTCAGGATCGCCGTAAACCGTTGCGGAGGAGGAGAATACTATCTTTTTTACTCCGTGCTCCAGCATAGCCTGAACCAGCGTAACCGTTCCGCCCACGTTGTTTTCGTAGTACATAAGAGGCTTTGCCACGGATTCTCCCACCGCTTTAAGCCCTGCGAAATGGATAACGGCTTCAATGGAATTTTCATTGAAAATTTTGTCCAGCCCGTCCTTGTCACGAATATCGCATTCGTAAAATACAGGCTTTACTCCCGTTATTTTCTGAATATTGTCAAGGGCGCTTATATCGGAATTATACAAATTATCCACGATAACGGTGTCGTAACCGTTTTTAATGAGCTCTACAACCGTGTGGGACCCGATATATCCGCATCCGCCCGTTACTAAAATTGCCATAATTTATCATCTCCTATAGGGGTAGTATAACATATTTTTTTGTTTTTTCAAGTGGGTAGGACTGTTTGTACTTTTTTTCTTTTTGAAAACATATAGTGTTAAAAAAGAAAAAAGGAGTTTTCAATGGAATCGGATATCCTTTGCAGGGCATGCCGTTTGGGAGAATACATACTTGAAACCGGTTGCACAGTCCGTGCTACGGCGGCTAAATACGGTATAAGCAAAAGCACCGTCCACAAGGACGTAAGCCTTCGGCTGAAAAAAAGCGATCCCGCCTTGTATGCCGAAGTAAGCAAGGTGCTGGAGAAAAACCGTCTCGAGCGTCATATACGCGGCGGAGACGCAACGCGGCGCAAATATCTTGCCGAAAAACAGTTGACAAAATCACGCAGATAATGTAAAATAAACGTGATAAAATGTGGAAAAGAGGTTGGTTTTGTATGGCAAGCAAGCGTATACTTACCGTCGGTACTGCGAATCTGGATTTTTTGATCAAGACACCCTACGTACCCTCCCGCGGTGAAACCATGATAAGCGAAGGCGAATACGCCTACGTTCCCGGCGGAAAGGGCGCAAATTCCGCTGTCGCCGCCGCAAGATTGGGAAGCGAAGTTGTATTCTGCACCCGTGTGGGTGACGATGCTTACGGAGACCGCCTTTTGCGCATTTACGCCGAAAACGGTGTTGACCCCCGTTATATAAAGGTTGACCGTGCAGAACAGACGGGACTTGCCGTCGTTATGCTGGAAAGAAGCGGGGATAACCGTATTATCGTGTTCCCCGGCGCAAACAAAAACATTAACGATACGGATATAGAAAACGCATTCCTCAGCTATCCCGATGCGGTGCTCACCCAGTTTGAGTGCGGTGTAAAGCAGGTTATAACCACCGCCCGTCTGGCAGAGGAGCAGGCGCTTCCTCTGTTTGTGGATGCAGGCCCCGCCATACCCGATTTTCCTCTTTCCAAATTGGGTAAGGTAGAGGTGTTCTCCCCCAACGAAACTGAAACGGCTGTGCTTACCGGCATTCGTCCCAACACACCCGATGATTGCCTGCGCGCTTCAATCGCACTGTGCAATAAGGTGGATATAAAATACGTGGTACTTAAATTAGGTGATCGCGGTGCGTTTATATATGACGGAAAATACTGCGATATCGTGGAAGGTTATGAAGTAAACGCTATCGATACCACCGCCGCAGGTGATGCATTTACAGCGGCGCTTACCGTGGAATATCTGCGGGGCAAGGACATTTATGCCGCCGTTAAATACGCAAACGCCGTTGGCGCTTTGACCACCACCAAGGTGGGCGCTCTCAATTCTCTTCCCAGAGAAGCGGATGTAAAAAAATTTCTTGCAGAAATCGAACAATAATAAGTAAAACGGGAAAGCAATAGGCTTTCCCGCTTTTTATCGGGGTCCCCGAGAAGCCACAAGGCTTCTTGGGGTGATTAATGTTTTAGGGGTGTTTATTTCTTGTTGCAGCCGTTATTACAGCCGTTGTTACAGCAATTCATATTATGAGGGTCGCTTACGGGCATAAAAGAATCGCAGGGGAAGCACATTTTTTCGAATATGCTGCAGGGGTCGCCGTTTGCTACGGGTGTGGAATCTCTTTCGGGAAGCACAAGCTGTGCCGCAGGTATCATAAGCTGTACCTGTCTTTCCATGCGGATAACCGAGAATACACCCAGAGAAACGTATACGCTCTGGTTTCCCAGACCTTCCTTGAAGCAGCCGTTGAAGCGCTGCTTTATTATCTGGGGAATGCAATCGCAGGGCAGACAGCAATGTCCGAAAGGACGGCATTTTTCCACCAGCTTGGTATCAAGGCTTATGGGGTGGGCAACCTCAACCACAACGGTGGGAAGAGCGCATTCGGTGTGGCATCCCATACAATCGGGATTAGTGCAGAAATCGTTGTTGGCAGGGTCGGATTTAAATACGGAAACGTCCTTTTCGCTGCCGAATAGTATTATCTTTTTATCGTAAGCGGCAACGCCTTCCACTTCCACGGATCTGCCGTTACCTACGCAGACCTCCAATTTTACACAGAAGTAATATCTTACGGTTACGTGGTAAAAACCGCAGTTAAAGGGTATTTCTTCCACGGTTATGCTTGTGGATATAACGTCTACGCATTTTGTTCTTACCGCCGTAGCGTGATCTATAACGTCCTGCACCGTGTCGGTAAACTGAACCTTAAGGTCCTCAAGGCAGTCTTTATCACGTGCGGAATCAAATATTCTGTTTACGCTTATACAAACCTGCTCGCTTTGGCGTACACAGGGGTTGTTTCTTTCAATCATTGTTATTCCTCCTGAAAAATTTGAATATCTGTTACCATAGTATGCAAAGTCGAAAAAAGGTGTTACGTATAAGTTGCAAAAAATGTAGTTTTATGGTATTCTTTTTTATATACGGGAGGTAGCCTTATGAAAAAGAATTTTTTGTTTGTACTTTGTATATTGATTTTTGCCGTTTTTTTGTGCGCTTGCGGCAAAACCCAAGGGGATATTTCCGTTACAGTCGGCGGCGAAACCTATCTTTGTGCCTACAATACGGTTTCGGACAATGCTGTTTTTGACCGTGAATATGCACCCGAAGGAGTGAACACACCTGTATATAACGCACCTTCAGACGGATGCGTGCTTTTGTGGTATGCCAAGGGTGAAGAGATAATAAAGGATTCATATACGGTTGAAAAAGGGGAACAGTGCGTTATCCCCACCAACGGCTGCAGTATTTTTATTGAAAAAGCGTCTGCGGATAAGGATTTTACGGTAGAGGGATATTCCCTGCCCGAATATATTGATATTTATGAAAACCCGTCTGTTACCGACAAAACGGGCATAACGGGCTTTTTGCTTTCTCATAAAGACCCAAAAAGCTTTGAAGGGGTTACCAACGCTTTCTTTTCTCCCTCCGCCTCCAACCGTACAGAGGCACCGGAAGGCTTTTTGGCGCTTACTTGCTCCCGCAACGTAAAGGGCGTTTTTTCAACTGTGGATTTTGACGTTAAGAAAACCGGCGAGAGGGATTTTACTCTCTTTATTTCCCAGCCCTATGCAAAGGGCTTTGCCGAAGCATTTATGAAAGGAAACGGGGGATATCTTATTAACAATACAGAAAAAATATCTTCTTACGGAAGCGGAATGTATGCGGTAATAGGGGATACACCTTTTAAAATAACCGCAATTAATCCCGAGAAATCCTCCGAAGGAATAGAGATATACGACGAAACCTACGGATTAAAGCTTTCTCCCGAAAGGGATTTTGAATTTTTGGATGTCTTTGTGTTTGACGGCGTGGTGGCTTATATAAGCGCACCCGATACCCGCACAATTCTACCATATCCTTCCGGCTATGCGGTATGCTTTAACGGTGAGGATGCCGTAAAAGCGGCAAAGAATATAAAGGTGGGCGACAGGGTGGAAAACATACTCTTTGAAGCGGTTACCACCCCTTACGATTACGTTTTGTTAAACGGCAAAAATATTGTGGAAACGGTTTTCCGCAACGAAAACCGCACATCCTTTGCCACCGCCGTAGTATATGACAGCGAATTTTTCTGGGACAGCACCCGTACCAATATCTGGGGCACCGAAGCGGCGTTTGATGCGGACGGAAACTTTATTTCCGTTACACGCTTGGGCACCGAAGGAGAATCGGGCAACACTCCCATTCCCCAATGCGGCTTTGTGCTTTCTTCCGGCAACGATCTGTATTCAAACTATATGCTCAAGCTTAAAGACGGAGATACTGCAGAGCGTATACAAAAAGACACCGCATATTTTTACCGTGAAATACGTGGAGTTTCCTACGGCGAAAAGACAGATTCCCGTTACGTTACGGTATACAGCGGAATATCCCGCACCCCAAATTCGGAAAACACCCTTGAAATTTCCGTGGATAAAGACGGATATATTATCGCAGCCTCTGCGGGAGGCAACACGCAGGTTCCTCAGGGCGGATACGTAATTTCCGCTTCCGATGACAAAAAGCAAGAAATATCCCGTTTTTATAAAATAGGTCAGCGTGTTATCTTTATGGAGGATAAATACTCCCTTGCCTTGTTCGGAGATGCCGCTTTGGATACACGGGAATATGAATCACTTTTGGAAGACAGCGTAAACAGACTTAATGAATATGCGGAAAAATTCCTTTCCGTAGATTACGAATACGCATACGGTCTGGCAGAGGAGGCAAAGGAGCTTCTCCAAAAATCCGCGTCCGACCCCGCAAAGCTTTTTGAGGCAAAGAAAAAGCTTGATGAATTGAACAATATCAGCGTTCCTTCTTTGTTCGTTCAGGACCGCTCGGCATGGGTGGTGCATTACGAAACCGACGAGCAGGATGTTGAGCATATTGTGGAATACGCTCATTCTATGGGTATAAACCGCCTTATCGTGGCTCCTTTCAGAGATACCTACGCTTTGTATAATACACAAAATCCTCACCTTTCCCGTCATCCCGACCTTTCGGAAGGGGAAGATATGCTTAAAGCATACGTTGAAGAATGTCATAAGCGTGGAATGCAGATATACTTTATGTATTGCTGCTTTACCACCGCTTACCCCTCCGAAGCATATCCCGAAGAACATTACGTAAACTACTTCGGGGATAAACTGCTGTTATCCAAAGCCGGCAGGGACGTTGCCTATTTTTACGATACCCCCAGTTACACACTTAATCCTTACGATACTCAGGTGAGAGAGTGGACGCTGGACGTTATCCGCGAGGTGTGCGAAAATTACGATATAGACGGTATTCAGCTGGATTATATCCGTTTCCCTCTGCCCACCTATTACAGCGCGGACAGATACGAGGACCACGGATATAATCAAGATATAATCAATGCTTTCAAGGCAAAGTACAATACCGTGCTCAACCCTGCGGATATGCCGATCACCCATGAACTGTGGGATGAATGGTGCGAATTCAGGTGTAATATAATAACCTCGTTTGCTTCCTCGGCATCCCGTCTTGTGAAGGATTACGGATTAACCTTCTCCTGCACCTGCTTTTC
>JAGCNA010000246.1 GCA_017646185.1 Clostridia bacterium | reverse complement strand
CTTAAAGAAACCGTGGATTTCCTTTACGATAACGGTGCAAAGGAAGTTCATATGAGAAGCGCCTGCCCGCCTATAATGTTTAACTGCAAATACCTTAACTTTTCCAGAGGCAGAAACGAAATGGAGCTTATTGCCAGACGCACCATTGCGGACTTGGAGGGCGACGAAGGATTGAATCATATTGACGAATATCTGGATTCTTCTTCCGAAAGAGGCAAAAAGTTGAGAAGCACCATTTGCGAGCAGTTTAAATTCTCTTCTCTCGATTTCCAGTCCCTTGAAGGTATTATAGAAGCTATCGGCTTGCCCGAATGTAAGCTTTGCACCTACTGCTGGAACGGAAAAGAATAAAAATCACCCCACAAAAGGTTTTTCAGATAAGCGTGGGTGTTTCACGAAACACCCCTGCAGCCAAAAGAATATACCGTGAAAAACGCTTTTGCGGGGACCCCGAAAAAAATCACCCCTAATATACTGCGGACGGTCGGGGACGCCCGTCCCTACGGTCTGCAAACAGACAAAACAAAAAAACACAAAACACCCGCCGTTTTTACGGCAGAAGGAGATAAATTATGCATTCCAATTCCTTTTCCGAAAGTTACGCCGCAGCAGGCGTAGATATAACCGCAGGCTACAAAGCCGTTGAGCTTATGAAAAAGCACGTTGCACGTACCCGTAACGAAGGCTGTCTTGACGATGTAGGCGGTTTCGGCGGATGCTTCGGTCTGAATATTGCAGGTATGGAAGAGCCCGTGCTTGTTTCCGGTACCGACGGTGTGGGAACCAAGCTTAAGCTGGCTATTCTCACCGATAAACACGATACTATAGGTATCGATTGCGTGGCTATGTGCGTTAACGACGTTATTTGCGTAGGTGCAAAGCCCCTCTTCTTCCTCGATTACATCGCTTGCGGTAAAAACGTGCCCGAGCGTATTGCGGAACTGGTTGCAGGCGTTGCTGAAGGCTGTGTACAGTCCGGCTGTGCCCTTATCGGCGGCGAAACCGCAGAGCATCCCGGTATGATGCCCGAGGACGAATACGACCTTGCCGGCTTTACCGTTGGCGTGGTAGACAAAAAGAAGATTATAGACAACACCAAAATGAAGGCAGGGGACGTTATTATCGCACTTCCCTCCACCGGCATTCATTCCAACGGCTTCTCTCTTTGCCGCAAGGTGTTTGATATAGATAACAACAATCCCAACCTTTACGTACCCCGTGAAGAGCTTGGCGGAAAGACGGTTGCGGAAGCACTCCTTGTTCCCACAAAGATTTACGTTAAGCCCGTGCTTGCCCTTCTTGAAAAGGTAAATGTTAAGGGTATATCCCACATTACCGGCGGCGGATTCTATGAAAACATTCCCCGTTCCATTCCCGACGGACTTTGCGCAAACGTAGACAGAAGCGCAGTTAAGGTGCTTCCCATATTCGACGTTATCGCAAAAGACGGCAACATTCCCGAAAGAGATATGTTCAACACCTATAACATGGGCGTTGGTATGAGCATTATAGTTGCTCCCGAAGACGTGGATACCGCATTAGAAGTACTCAAGGCAAACGGCGAAGACGCTTACGTGATCGGAAGCATTTCCGAAGGAAGCGAAAAGATAGTTATCGCTTGAGGAAAATAACTATGGAAAAAACAAAGATTGCTGTTTTGGTGTCCGGCGGCGGAACAAACCTGCAAGCCCTTATAGACGCACAAAACAGCGGAATTATTAAAAGCGGCGAAATAGTTGCGGTAATATCCAACAAGCCCGACGTTTATGCCCTTACCCGCGCCGAAAACGCAGGAATTAAGGGTTACGTTGCAAACAAAAAACAGCTGGGCGCAGGCTTTGAAGATGAGCTGGTACGCATTTTGACCGAAGTACAGGCAGAGATTATCATACTCGCCGGCTTTATGTGCATATTGAGCGAGAATTTCACAAAGCAGTATCCCAACCGTATAATAAACGTACACCCCGCACTTATCCCCTCTTTTTGCGGAGAAGGCTTTTACGGACTTCACGTGCACGAGGCGGCTTTGGAAAAGGGCGTTAAGGTTACGGGAGCAACGGTACACTTTGTAAACGAAATTTGCGACGGAGGCGAAATTATCGCCCAGAAGGCTGTGGAGGTTTTGGAAGGCGATACTCCCGAAACCCTGCAAAGACGTGTTATGGAGCAGGCGGAATGGATAATACTTCCTCTTGCGGCAGAAAAGGTTTCTGCACAGATAATGAAACAAAAAGGAGAATAGGAAAATGAGCGTATACGAATCTTATACTATAAACGAACTTGTGGGCAACAACCCCTACCCCGGCAGAGGTATTATTGCTGGTCTTGACGAAAGCGGAAAATATGCTGTTACCGCATACTTTATTATGGGCAGAAGCGAAAACTCCCGTAACCGTATTTTCGCACTCCGTGAAGACGGCGCAATCATTACCAAGGCTTTTGATGAAAGCAAGGTAGAAGACCCCTCTCTTATTATATATGCCGCTTGCAGAAAGTTTGAAAACAAGCTTATTACCACCAACGGCGACCAGACCGATACCGTATACGAATTCCTTGCAAAAGGCGAAACCTTTGAAAAAGGACTTGAGACCCGTTGCTTTGAGCCCGATGCACCCAACCTTACCCCCAGAATTTCCATACTTCAGGATTTTGAAAACGGATATTCCTATAAATTGAGCATACTTAAATCCGCAGACGCAGAAGGAACTGCTTGCAACAGATTTACCTATTCTTATGCTCCCACCGCAGGTCTCGGACACTTTATCCACACCTACAACGGCGACGGAAATCCCCTTCCCACCTTTACCGGCGAACCCAAGAGAGTAAAGATTGGCGGAAATATGGAATCCTTTGCAAATGAGATATGGTCCTCTCTTAACGAAGAAAACAAAATATCTCTTTACGTAAGATATACCTGCCTTGCAGACGGAAGCAAGACGGATATGATAATAAACAAAAACGGTAATTAACAATGAGTAATCACGATAAATATATATCTCCCCTTTCCACCCGCTATGCCAGCGACGAGATGCAGTATATTTTTTCCGATAACAACAAATTCCGTACCTGGAGAAAATTGTGGATATCTCTTGCAAAGGCAGAAAAGGCTTGCGGTCTTAATATAACCGACGAGCAGATAGCCCAGATGGAAGCAAACAAGGACGATGTGGATTACGAAAGAGCCGCCGAATGGGAAAGAAAGGTGCGCCACGACGTTATGGCACACATTCACACCTTTGGCGAGCAATGCCCCAAGGCAGAGCCTATTATCCATCTCGGCGCAACCAGCTGTTACGTTGGAGATAATACCGACGTTATAATTTTAAAGCAGGCATCCGAAATAGTGCTTAAAAAAGCCGCCGCGGTTATGAAAAATCTGGCGGAGTTTGCGGAAAAGTACAAATCCCTCCCCTGCCTTGCATACACCCATCTTCAGCCCGCGCAGCTTACCACCGTGGGAAAACGCGCAACCTTGTGGATGTACGAGCTTTCTATGGATATAGCCGAACTGGAGCACAGAGTGAAGCAGTTGAAGATGCTTGGCTCAAAGGGCACCACCGGCACTCAGGCAAGCTTTATGGAGCTTTTCGGAAACGATGAAGAAAAGGTTAAAAAGGTGGAAGAGCTTATTGCCGCAGATTACGGATTTGACGGAGTTGTGGCTGTTTCCGGACAGACCTATTCCAGAAAAGTAGACGCTTATTTCCTTTCCGTGCTTTCCGGCTTTGCACAGAGCGCATACAAGTTCTCCAACGATATGAGATTGCTTCAGTCTTTTGAGGAGATAGAAGAGCCTTTCGGAAAGAATCAGGTCGGTTCCTCCGCAATGCCTTACAAGCGTAATCCCATGAGATGCGAGCGAATTTCCGCTTTGGCAAGATACGTTATTACCGATTCTCTTAACCCCGCTTTTACCGCAGGTACACAGTGGTTTGAGCGCACCTTGGACGATTCCGCAAACAGACGTATTTCCACCTCCGAAGCATTCCTCGCAATAGACGCAATACTCAATATTTATATTATCGTAAACCACCATACCGGAGGTTACGTTAATATAAATATTGAGTATTGCGT
>JAGCNA010000245.1 GCA_017646185.1 Clostridia bacterium | reverse complement strand
TCTGCTTCAAGCAGAATGTTTTTGGGCAGTTTTCTCTGTACCACACCCCAAGGACGGTTCATTTCCTGTTTACCGCTTGCTATAAAATGCACGTCATCGGGCTTGTAGCTTCTTATTCCGTATTCTCTTGCCATATTCATACCTTCTTTTAGTATTTTTCGCGCACGGAAAAGGTTTGATTTTACCGTGCCCACGGGAAGTCCGGCTGTTGCGGCGATATCAGAAAGCTTTTTGTTTTCGATATAATAAGAAACCAAAAGATTTCTGTATTCCGAAGATATATACGCAAGCTCCCTGCGCAAAAGAAGTAACGCTTCGTTTTGTATAAGCTCTTCTTCGGGGCTCTCGCTTTCGCTTTCAAGCTCGTATTCGCTTATGTCTTCGTACTGCTCCCAGCTTGCTCTTTTGTGCTTTTTTGCCGCCCAAAGACTGTATCTGTTTCGCGCTATCTGCCATACCCAAGGGCGGAAATTAACCGGTATGTTTCCGCGGTTAAGAGATGACAAAATATTAACAAGTATATCCGATGTAAGGTTTTCCGCCTCAACACTGTTGCCCGTCTTTTTAAGACAAAAATAATACAGCTTTGGCATATACTCATTTGTTAAAGCATCAATATATCTTTGCTCCATTTGCCTGACCTCCTTTCATTAAGGTAGTGTGAGAAAAACAAAAAAGGTTGCAAATATTATAAAATATTTTAAAACAAACTTCAAGCCAAAACCGCCGTAGGAGAAGGTAAATAGTTTCATTTGGATGCAGAAGAAATCTTTTGTGAGCGGTAGCTGTAGTAAACTACAGCGAGCGAAACAAAAGTTTCTACAAAAGCGCAAATAATAAAATCCGTTTTCGGATTTTTACCTAAAATCACCCCAAGAAGAAAAGCTGATTTATACCGTTAAAGTACAAATCAGCTTTTAATAACATTATTCTTTATTCGCGCTTTTGGTTCTGCGCCGAATGAAGCTGTTTACTATGCTTTGCCGTTGCAGCCGAGAACGTTAACAAGCTTATGACGAACAAGCTCTTTGATGTTTGCTCTTGCGGGCTTGAGGTATTCTCTGGGGTCGAACTTATCGGGATGTTCTGCATAGAACTTACGGATAGTACCGGTCATTGCAAGACGGAGGTCGGAGTCGATGTTGATCTTGCAAACTGCAAGCTGTGCTGCGCGACGAAGCTGTTCTTCGGGAACGCCGATAGCGCCGGGCATTGCGCCGCCGTAGGTGTTAACCATTTCTACATAGTTCTGGGGAACGGAAGAAGAACCGTGGAGAACGATGGGGAAGCCGGGGAGCTTCTTGATGATCTCTTCGAGAATATCGAAGCGGAGCTGGGGATTTGTGCCGGGCTTGAACTTGTATGCGCCGTGAGAAGTACCGATAGCGATTGCAAGAGAATCACATCCGGTGCGTGCAACGAATTCCTCAACTTCTTCGGGACGGGTGTAGTGAGCGTGATCTGCAGATACGTTAACTTCATCTTCTACGCCTGCGAGAGCGCCGAGCTCTGCTTCTACAACTACGCCGCGTGCGTGAGCATATTCAACTACCTTCTTGGTAATTTCGATATTCTCTTCGAAGGGCTTGGAGGAAGCGTCGATCATAACGGAGGTAAAGCCGCCGTCGATGCAGGATTTGCAGGTTTCAAAGCTATCGCCGTGGTCAAGGTGAAGAACGATAGGAATTTCGGGGCATTCGATAACTGCTGCTTCTACCAACTTAACGAGGTAGGTGTGGTTTGCGTATGCACGTGCGCCCTTGGACACCTGAAGGATAACAGGAGCCTTTTCTTCACGGCAAGCTTCGGTGATCGCCTGAACGATCTCCATATTGTTGACATTGAAAGCACCGATAGCGTAACCGCCATTATATGCTTTTTCGAACATTTCTTTTGAATTTACAAGAGGCATGGTATTACTCCTTTTAAAATTTTTTCCAAACGATGACATTATACAGCTTTTCTTTGCAAATGTCAAGAAAAGATGCACATTTTTTAGTCTTTTTTATTTACCTAAGGTTTCTATTGTTTTCTCTATATCCGCTTCAATTTTTTGCTCGATGCTTTCGTAAGCAGAGGTGAAAGTGTTTGAACCGGAGAATGCGATGGGGTTCATAAAGGTGCTTACTCCGCCCCAACCGAAGATGATAGCGTAATCGTATACGCGGCTGTCAAAGATAATATCCAGCATTGCGGCGCCGTCATTATCCTGAAGCTTACGCATCTTAAGAAGGGTATCGTAATAACTGGTCTTTACAGTGCCGGTGGCTGCCTGACACATAGCGTCCAGAATGATAACCGCTTTTTCGTATTCCTTGTTGGTCTTGGGAACAGCGGCGCAAGAGCAGTATACGGCAGATACGTTTACACGGTAATCTTCCTGATCTTTATCAAGCTTGGGTGCGGGAAGAACACCGAAGTTACATTCGTATTCAGCCATTGCCTGAATGTTACCGATAGTAGCGGCACGGAACAAGCAGTGTCCCGTTGCAACAGCTTCGGTAGTAGAATCCCATATCTGGGGATATTTGCCTATAAAGCTTTCGATATAACCTACAGCAGGATCGTTGCAAAGGTCAAATATCTTGCCAAAAGCTTCTGTCTGACCGGTACCCATAACGGTTACAACGGGAAGGTCGTTTTCGTCCTTACCGGAAAGAGAGTAACCTGCACCGATAAACATACTGGTTACGTAGTTGGTGTTGATAAGGAATCCCCAACGGTCCTCGTAGCTGTCAAGAGTGCCGTTATCCTGATCAACGCTTACGGTCTTTGCAATCTCGTAAAGCTTATCTATAGTCCATTCGCCGTCATATACCAGCTGGTACGGATCTTCAAGATGAAGCTCATCCACCATATCTCTGTTGAAAACGATACAGTGAGTGCATTCATAGCAAAGCAGGTTCATATCGCCGGTAACAAAGTAAAGGTTATTGCCTATAGACATTGTTTCCTTGGCATCCTGTGCCCACCAGGGGCCGGAAAAATCCACAACAGAGGTATCGTCTGCCAGATTGTAGAAAAGTCCTTCCAGAGCAAGAGAAGCCGCATCAGGCATCCAAGGCATAACCACATCGTAAAGATCGGTGCCGGCGGATGCGTTGGAACGGATAAGGTTAACCATTTCCCCGTTGCCGGTGGTGCGGATTTCCTTAATAACAACTCCGAACTGCTGCTCTACCAATGCGTTACGCTCGAAAACAGCTTCCTGAATAAGCTCGGAAGAGAGCTCATTGGGGCATATTTCAACAGATGCGTACGTATTTGCATAGTCGCCGACAGTCAAAAAGGTGAAATCTGTGGGAGTTCCGTTTTCCGAAAAATCTTTTTCGGGCAGGTTGGAAAACAGCACGTATTCTTCGGATACTTCGGAAGAAACTTCAGAGCTGTTGTTTTCGGGTTGCTGACAGGAAACCAAAACGGTTCCTATGAGCAAAGCCGCAAGAAAAACACAGAACAGTTTTTTCATAATAATACCTCTTTTTATTTATTTTAGGTATATGCCGTTAGTCTGCCAAAAGCTCGTCTGCGGCGGCTTCATCCTCTTCGGTAAAGTCTATATCCGCAAAATCTGCGTCTATATCCGCTTCTTCCTTGTTCTTTTTGCGGGAAGCAGAAATATCTGCAACTATTTTTTTAACCGCTTTTATCTGGTCTTTCAGAATTCCGCCTATATCTATACGGATATCCTTGGTGCCGTCCTCTTTCTTTGCGATATTAAGATCGTAAAGCACGGCACGGAGCTTCAAAC
>JAGCNA010000027.1 GCA_017646185.1 Clostridia bacterium | reverse complement strand
TACGGAAGCCGCCCAAGCCTTTATCCAGCCAATAATTGACCATATCGTAAAGCTTTTGTCTTAAAACGGGGTTTTCCCAATTGAGGTCGGGCTGTTTTTTGGAGAACAGATGCATATAGTATCTGTTACCACCGACGTTTTCCCAAACAGAACCGCCGAACATAGAGCGCCAGTTGTTGGGAGGGCCGTTTTCGCTTTCACGGAACCAAAAATAATCCGCTTCCTCGCAGTTGGGGTCCGCAAGAGCTTTTTGAAACCATTCGTGCTCATCGGAGCAATGGTTTATAACAAGGTCCATAAGGATCTTTATGCCCCTCTTATTTGCTTCCTCCAAAAGCTTATCCATATCCTCTTTCTTGCCGAAGATAGGATCTATATCGTAGTAATCGGAAATATCGTAACCGCCGTCATCCATAGGAGAACGGTAAACGGGAGAAAGCCAAACGATCTCCACTCCCAGATCCTTTAAATAATCGAGCTTGCTGATAATACCGTTTATATCACCGATACCGTCGCCATTGGAATCCGCAAACGAACGGGGATATATCTGATACGCAACCTTATCGTGCCACCAAGTTTTGTTTTTCATAATAGCCATTACTCCTTTCCGGTAAATTATACCACATATTATTAAAATATACAAATATTTTTACACATTTTTTAGTTTTTTATTGAAAAAACCACAAAAGTATGGTATTATAGAGTGAAATTATGTATCAATATACAAATTTAAAACGAACAGGTCTAATACTGTTAAATAAGTTTTTTCAGGAGGACAGAAAGAATGGCATTAAAAAAAGAGCAGATTGAGCAGAAGACCGCCGAACTGAAGGCGTTTATTGAGGAACACAAGAACATGGACGGCCCTCTTATGCCCATTATGCAGTACGCACAGGGACTCTTCGGATACCTTTCTTTGGAAACACAGGAGCTTATAGCAGATTCTCTCGATATCCCTCTTACCGAGGTATACGGAGTTGCTACATTCTATTCCCAGTTTTCTCTTAAGCCCAAGGGCGAATATATCATCAGCGTATGTACCGGTACCGCTTGCTACGTTAAGGGTGCGCAGGCAGTTTTGGATAAGGTTATGGAAATTCTGGGCATCGGCGCAGGCGAAACTACCGCAGACGGTCTGTTCACTATTCAGGACACCCGCTGCCTCGGTTGCTGCGGTCTTGCTCCCGTAATGACTATAAATGAGGACGTTTACGGACGTCTTACCCCCGCAGACGTTAAGGATATTCTGGAAAAATATAGATAAGAAGCAGGGATAACCTATGAAAATTGCTGAACTGGCAAAAATTTTAGATGCGGAAATACTGTGCTGTGAGGATAAATGCGATATGGAGGTTAACTCCGCCTGCGGCAGCGATATGATGAGCGACGTACTGGCGTACGTTAAAAATCAGGCAGTTTTGCTTACAGGTCTTGTTAATCTGCAGGTTATACGCACGGCAGGTATGATGGATATGCATTGCATTGTTTTCGTACGCAGTAAAACGCCTACGGAAGAAATGCTGGCTGCCGCAGCAGAGCACGATATTGTGGTTATGACCACAGATCTTCGTATGTACGAAGCCTGCGGTATGCTTTATAATAACGGACTCGGTCGCAAGGAGTGAAAGAAGTGTCGGATAATCAAAAATTATCCTATTGCTTTAATGTGGACGGAGCCAACTTTACTTCTGCGGGAGAAGCTTCCGTAAAGGTAAAAAAACGGCTCAGAGAAGCCGGCTTTGATCCGGAAACGATACGCAGAGTTTCTATCGCCATGTACGAGGGTGAGATAAATATGGTCATCCACGCAGGCGGCGGAAAGGCTGAAGTCATTATCGAAGAAGACAGAATCGTGATCATTCTTACCGACGAAGGTCCCGGTATTGCCGATATTGAACAGGCAATGCAGGAGGGATTTTCCACCGCGCCCGATAACATCCGTTCCATGGGCTTCGGCGCAGGAATGGGTCTTCCCAACATGAAGAGGTATAC
>JAGCNA010000244.1 GCA_017646185.1 Clostridia bacterium | reverse complement strand
GAGATCGTATATCATCATACCGCAATCCATAAAATTGTCTCCCAGAATCAGACCTGTGCTTTTTGCATATTCCTTTGCCAGCTCAAAGCCTTCGTGGCCCAGGTCGCCGGTTGCTATCAGGTCAAAATCATTAACATCTTTTCCCGAATTTTGCAAATAACGGGTGAGTGTGTCTATAGCTGCGGTTGCCATAGCTGCGCCCATATTGTTTGCGTCCGAAATACCGTTATCCTGAATTTTTCCTATTACCGCTTCCGTTATCTTTATATGACTTTTATTTTGACTTAACAAAAAGCTGCCGCAGCCCGTTACCGTGTTTTGGGCGGTGGGCGTTCTTTGACTGCCGTATTCCAAGGGAAATCTGTACTGCCGTTCCGCAGAACAAAAATGTGATGAGGCAAGTGTTCCCACAACCATACCTTTTTCCGCAAAAGCAGAACCTATTATCAAGCCTTCCGCTGCGGTAGAGCAAGCACCGTAAAGACCGAGGTAGGGGATACCGTTGTTATTTACGGCGTGGGACGTTGCGATGCATTGGTCCAGCAGATCGCCGCCTGCCAATAAATCTATATCTTTCCAATCGTAGTCGCTTTTTGTTATTAAAGCTTCAAGGGTTCTTTTAACCATTTCTGTTTCGGATTTTTCCCAGGTATCCTGCCCAAAACGGTCATCTTCGCAAAAGCTGTCAAATTTATCTCCCAAAGGACCTTCTTTTTCCTTTGACCCGACAACAGAAGCGGTTTGATTAAGGAATACGTTATCAAATTTAATAATTTCGGTTTTCATATATTACCTGCAATCACCATATAAATATAATAAATTATGCCGTATATTACGCTGGACGCAGAGCCGTAGACAATAACCGGTCCTGCAATTACAAACATTTGCGTTGCAACTCCTTTGATATATCCTTCGCTTTTTCCTTCAATTGCCGGAGACGCAACCGAATTTGCAAAACCGGTTATGGGCACAAGAGTCCCTGCACCTGCAAAGGCTGCAAGCTTATCAAACAAGCCTAAACCCGTAAAAAGCCCCGCCAAAAACACCAGCGTTACCGAAACCAAGGAATATGCGCTTTTTTCATCCTTCATAAATGTGCTGTATACAAAAAACAGCAGCTGACCGATAACGCATATCAAACCGCCTGTGATAAACGCCCAAATACAGTTCTTTAACGACGAAGTGCGCTTGGCGCGCCCCTCCGCAAACTCAATATATTGTTTTCTGTTCACCTTTTCACCTCTTATTCTTAAGGATAATCTGTACGAAAAACATAAATTTTATGCAATTCTCTTGACAATATTGATGTTTAGGGTATAATATAGGATGACTATTAAATTGGAAGGATATGTGATAAATTGAAAAAGATCAAAGAGACAAAGCCCAGATATCCGCTTTTTAATTCTATGCACGATATCGTAAACTTTGTTGCAGATTCTTATGGTGACAACGTTTTATATAAATATTACGTAGGCAAGGATATCCGCGAAGTAAGCTTTAATCAGTATAAAGACTGGTTTATGGGAATGGGCACAACCCTTTTTAACCGTGGCTGGAATGGAAAACGCTTTGCCATTGTCGGTGAAAGTAAGCCCGAGTGGATGAGCTCGTTCTTATCTGTTATTTCTGCCGGCGGTGTTATAGTTCCTCTCGATAAAGAACTTTTCGCAGAGCAGATTTGCAACTTTGTTGAATATGCAGAGTGTGACGGTGTTTTTTATACCGAATCTCATTATGACAAGGTTAAGGACGCAAAGCCTGCAGAAGGCATCTTTATTAATCTTGATGATTGCGAAGCTTCTGAAGCACGCGGTCACTTTACCTTTTCCAAGCTTATGGAAGAAGGTCTTGCAGATTATAAGAGCGGAAACAAGACGTTCTGTAATTTCCGTCCCGATACTTCTGTTTTGGCTTCTCTTGTATTTACCTCCGGTACTACCGGAACCAGCAAGGGCGTAATGCTTTCCCAGAACAACCTTTTGTTCAACGTATATCAGTGCGTAAATGAGGTTGACTTTACTTCGGATGACGTTAACATCTCTGCACTTCCTCTTCACCATACATACGAATGTACCGCAGGCAATATCGCTGCAATGACATGCGGTGTTACCATTTGCTTTAATAACAGCCTTAAATACTTTATGAAGAACGTTGCGATCTTCAAGCCTACCGGATTGGTTCTCGTTCCTTTGTTTGTTAATACTATTTACAGACGTATTACCGATGAGATAGAGAAAAAGGGTAAATCCGGCACTGTTAAGACAGGTATGGCGATCACTGGTGCAGCACGTAAAGTAGGTATTGATCTTCGTAGAAATATGTTTAAGGAGATCATAGACAATCTTGGCGGAAACGTAACCAAGATCGTTTGCGGCGGCGCTGCTGTTAACCCTGACATTGTTAAGTGGTTTGATTCTGTGGGCATAAGAATCGAGCAGGGCTACGGTATTACCGAATGCTCTCCTCTTGTTGCCGTTAACCCCTCCTCAACTCATAAAGTTGGTTCCGTGGGACGTGCCGCTATCGGCTCCAGCGTAAAGATTATTGTTGATAACAATTACGGTGTGGTTTACGAGGCAGAAACCGGTGAGATCGGCGAAATCTGCGTTAAGGGTCCCAACGTAATGCTTGGATACTATAACAACCCCGAAGCAACTAAGGAAGCCTTTACTGCAGACGGATACTTCCGTACCGGAGATTACGGTTATGTTGATAAAGACGGATACATATTTATCAGCGGCAGAAAGAAGAATATTATAGTTCTCACCAACGGTAAAAACGTTTATCCCGAAGAGATCGAAGAATATCTTGAAAATATTGACGTTATCAAAGAATGTGTCGTAGTGGGCAGAGAAAATGACGATGATGTGGTTCTCACCGCAGTATTGTTCCCCGATTACGATAAGTTCAAGGGTATGTCCGAAGAGGAAATATCCTCCGCATTAAGAACGCAGATAATGAACGTAAACCGTCGTCTGCCTTCCTTCAAGCAAATACGCGGAATTGAGATCAGACGTGTTGAGTTTGAAAAGACTCCCACCAAGAAGATAATCCGCAGTAAAATATAAGAGGTACAAACCATGTTTGAAAAACTTAAATCCATTCTTGTTGAAGAAATGAACATCAACGCAGATGAAATCACTCTCGATTCCGAGCTTACCAACGATCTCGGCTTCAACTCTCTCGAACTTGCAGACTTGGTTCTTCTTTGCGAAGAAAAGTTTGATATCACCTTTGATGATGAAGATCTCGCTTCTCTCATCACAGTTCGTGACGTTGTAAACTATCTGGAAAACAGATAATCAACAAGACCTAAAAAAACGCACTCGTGTGAGTGCGTTTTGTTTTATTTTATTTTATAATTTTTTTAATTCCCGTTAACCAAACCGTTATTTCCATTACTATATGAATGAAAGCTTTCAAAACCAACACTTTACCGGAAGGAGATCGCAGGTATGGAGGATTACAGCGCAGTACAATTTGTTGAAGAAAATATGAAAACCATATTTGCATATGCTCTCGCCCGCGTTTCGGATAAAGCGGATGCAGAGGATTTGGCAAGTGATATAATACTTGCCATTCTTCAAAGTAAGGACAAAATAAAAGATCGTGCAGCTTTTTACGGTTTTGTATGGGGAATAGCCGCAAATACTTATAAAAACTTTTTGCGTAAAAGAAACAAAAATTCTTTTTCCGAGCTTGAAGAAGATATTCCTTATACCGACGGGATTTTGGAAGAGCTTTGCTCCAAAGAAGAACTGAACTTTTTACGCAGAGAACTTACGCTTCTTTCAAAGGAGTACCGTGAATGTACGGTTGCATATTATTTTGACGGACTTTCCTGCGCAGATACTGCAAAAAAACTTGGTATCTCTATGGAAATGGTAAAGTATTATTTGTTTAAAACCAGAAAAATTTTGAAAGAAGGTATAGGTATGGAAAGAGAATACGGCGAAAAAAGCTACAGACCCGCAAAGTTTGAACTTGTAACGATTTTTTCGGGAAGTTACAATGCGGAATATAGGAATATGTTCAACAGAAAGCTTCCCGGAAACATTATGCTCAGCACCTACTACACGCCCATGACGATACGCCAGCTTTCGTTAGAGCTTGGTGTGGCAACACCTTATCTTGAGGATGAAATAGGCTTGCTTGAAAAATACGGACTTTTGCAAAACCTCGGCGGCGGTAAATATCAGACCAATCTGGTAATTTTTACCGAGGAGTTTACAAACGAATTTTACAAAACCGCAAGTTCCGAGTGTACAGAAATGCTTAAAAATATCTTACAAGGAATAAGAACAAAGCTTGAAGATATACGCAACATTAACTTTATCGGTTGCGAGCTTGATGATAACAGTCTTTTGTGGGCGCTACTCTGGATGTGTATGCGTAACGGGCATTCCCGTTTTGATAGCAGCAATCCCCGTTATAATACAAGAGATATGCTTTATAAAGGCGCAACGGGAATAAACTACGGCGTGGATTACGATTACCTGCAGAATCTGGAAAAATATACTTCTCTCGCCTTTGCGGGATATGCAGGTATCGACGATGACTATGCAATTTCCTTTGCCGATTTCGGTGTTTTGCCAAAGAAGAATCAATATCCGGGCAAATCCTCCTGCAAGGAAAAACTGTATACGGCGCTTGAGGACAGAACAAAGGCGGAATTCGCCGTTATGACAACTGACGAGATAAAGCAGGTGGAAAATATCATATCCGATGAAATAAAGGATATGGCAGACCTTTACGTTTATCTCACCGAAACTGCGATAAAGGTTATGCGTTCTCACTCGCCAAATCACGTTTCCGATTTAGTCGAACGCATCGTGGGAAGCACTATATTCTTCAGAACCGTAGGATTTATCGGCGGCTGTGCCGCAGAATCCGGTGCGGTTACTGTGCCCGAAGACGATAAGGCTGTGGCACTTTACGCATATACCTCAAAATACGGCAAAGAAAAATGTTTCGACGTTTGTTAATACAAAAAGCCACGGTGTTCCGTGGCTTTTTTGTGTAAATTAGATGTGACTGAACTTTTTATAGGTTTCAAGGTCGGCGTGCATAAGCATCCATTCAAGCTCTGCATCACCCATTACGGTGGTGCGTCCGTCTGCGTACAGCTTGTCGATTTCATCCTTCATGGTCTGAATAAAAGGAGCACGCTTATCAACTGTTATACCGCGTTCTTCCAAACGGTAAAAGCGGTTAAGCCAATGGGCAATTCCCGCAAGACCGCTGTGAACGTCAACAGCTACGGAAGCAGGTCGGTTAAGTATTTTTGCTGTATTAAAAATGTTGTATATTTCTTCGTTTTTAAGCAGTCCGTCTGCGTGGATACCTGCACGGGTTACGTTGAAATCACGTCCCACAAAAGGTGTTCTGGGAGGAATTTCATAGGAAAGCTCGTCTTCGAAATAACGGGCGATTTCGGTAATTACCGAAAGATCCATTCCGTCTGTGGAACCGCGGAGGGAAGCGTATTCGATAGCCATTGCCTCAAGAGGACAGTTGCCGGTACGCTCTCCGATACCCAGCAGGGAACAGTTTACGCCTGATGCGCCGTATAACCACGCTGTAGAAGCGTTTGTAACAACCTTGTAAAAATCGTTGTGTCCGTGCCATTCTATCATATCGGAGCTTATACCCGCATAATGCTGAAGTCCATAGATTATACCCTGTACACTTCTGGGGAGTGCGGCACCGGGATAGGATACACCGTAGCCCATAGTGTCGCATGCTCTTATTTTTACAGGCACTCCGTACTCGTCACCCAGTTCTTTTAAAGCGGAAGCGAAAGGTACTACAAAGCCGTAAAAATCTGCACGGGTTATATCTTCAAAATGGCATCGGGGATGTATTCCGTTTTCCAGAACCGAGCGTACTATACCCAAATACTTTTCCAGGGCGGTTTTTCTGGTAAGCCCCATTTTCTTGTATATATGGTAATCGGAGCAGGATACAAGCACACCGGTCTCTTTAAGACCAAGATCCTTAATTATCTGAAAATCCTTTTCGTTTGCACGGATCCAGCTTGTAACTTCGGGGAATTCATAACCCAGCTCAAGACATTTTTCAACAGCTTTTCTGTCTTTTTCTGTGTATACGAAAAATTCGCTCTGGCGGACAATTCCGTTTTTGCCGCCTAATTTGTGGAGCATTTTGAAAAGATCAACTATCTGTTCCACGGTGAAAGGGGAAGTTGATTGCTGACCGTCTCTGAACGTAGTGTCGGTTATCCATATCTGCTCCGGCATATTAATGGGAACGTTTCTGTGGTTAAATGATACCTTGGGGACGGAATCGTATTCAAACAGATTTCTGTATAACTGCGGTTCTTCCCGTTCCTGTAAACTGTATTTATAAGCGGCTTGCTCCAAAAGATTTGTGTTTTCGGAAAAGAAAAGTTCTCCTGCCTGGTCTTTGTGCATACTCTTCTCCTTATATGTGTATTTTTATTTATATATATGCAATATTATACACGTAATTCTTGTTAAATCAACACAAAAAAGTATATTTTTGAAATTTTGTAAGGTTAGTTATATGTGTCTGCCTCTTAAAGTTACGTATAGTGCATTTTGCCAAAAATCAAAGCCGCCTTTAAAAAGCGGCTTGTTAATATTAAAATTCCGTTCTTCCTTCAATAGCTTTAAGCAGCGTAACGCTGTCTGCATATTCAAGGGTTGCGCCAACGGGCAGACCGTAGGCAAGTCGGGTAACCTTTATACCCAAAGGCTTTATAAGACGGCTTAAATACATTGCCGTAGCCTCACCCTCAACGCTGGGGTTGGTAGCTATAATGATTTCCGTAACGTTTTCATCAAGTCTTGCAAGAAGCTCTTTTATCTTCAGTTTATCGGGACCGATACCGTCGATAGGAGAGATAACTCCGTGCAGAACATGATAGCTTCCGTTAAATTCGTGCAATTCCTCAACGGCCTCTGCGGCGCGGGTGTCTTCAACTACACAGATAACGCTTTTATCACGGGAGGGTGATTGGCAAACAGCGCACAAACCGTCCTCGGAAAAGGTCATACAGCAGGGGCAAAGGGATACCTGCGCTTTTGCTTTCAGAATAGCGTTGGCAAAATCCTCTGCTTCGGATTCGGAAAGGGCAAGCACGTGGTACGCAAGTCGAATTGCGGATTTTCTTCCTATTCCGGGAAGAGAAGCAAATTTGCTTATAAGATTCTCGAGACTGGGTGTCATATCAGAATAAACCGGGCATTCCGATGGAGCCGGTGATCTTTTGCATTTCTTCGGAATTGGTTGTTTCTACTGTCTTTATTGCTTCGTTAACTGCGGCAACAAGAATATCCTGAAGAGTTTCGATATCGTCGGGATCAACGATTTCGGGCTTGATATCTATAGAAAGAACTTCTTTTTTACCGTTTATGGTTACGGTTGCCATTCCGCCGCCGGCGTTAACGGTGTATTCCTTGGCATCAAGCTCTTCCTGAAGAGCAGCCATATCCTCCTGCATTTTCTGTGCTTGTCTAAGCATTTGATTCATGTTTCCGGGACCTTGGTTAGGAATTCTTACTTTCATTTTTATCCTCCGTTATTCGCCCAGAGAATCCAGCAGGGAAGTCTGAAACTCATCTTGGACTAAATTGTTTTGTTTTATTTCGATTTTTATATTTTTATTGGTGGCAGAGCGGACCGCATTATTTAAAGCGATAACCGCATCGGGCTTGCTCAACAGTGAATGACCGATAAAATCCGTACGGATAATAAGGGTGTTACCGCGTAACTTAACGTCTGCTTTGGAAACAAAGGACGCAAGGTCGCTTCTGGTGTTCAGCGCTTCTATAAATTCCGCAAAAAATTCAAATTCTTCTTCCTTGGGTTTTTCCGTGTATTCCGGCTTTTCTGCGGGCACATCGTTCTTTTGTTGTGCAGGCACGGGATCAAACGTCAAGGGGATGGGAGGCTCTTCCGCAGGGGCGGGGATATCCTCAAAAACAGCAGGTGCAGGTGCAGGTGCGGGACGCTTTTCCAGCTCTGCTATGCGGGCAAGAAGGGCTTTGTTGGAATCGTCCAGCTTAAGATCGCACATTCTTATAACCGCAAGCTCGATAAGCACCTTTTTGTTTAGTGCATAACGGGACATTCTGGATTGAGTATCCTCAAGTACCGTGGAAAAATACAGTATCTTTTCTATACCGCATTTTTTGGCCACTTCTTTTAATATTGCTTCTGCCGTGCCGGAATAATAGGTTCCCGTTTTTGCAAAATTGGTAGGGGAGTATTTCAGCATAAGCAGATCTCTGGTCATACCGATAAGCTCGTCCAAAAGCGAAGAAAGATTTTTCGCACTTCTGTGGAGATTATCAATAAGCTCCAAGGAATCGGCAATATTTCCGTCTGCAATAAGAGAATACAGCTTGGCAACGGAATCGTTGTTTGCAACGCCCAATTGCTGTGCCACATATTCGGGAGTTATTGCCTTGCCCGTGTTACCTGCTGTGCAGGATTCCAAAAGGGACAAAGCGTCTCTCATACCGCCGTCCGCAAGCTTTGCGATAAGTGAAGCCGCCATCGGGTCTATGGAAATGCTTTCCGCCGAAGCGACACGGTTTATGTGTGCTTCAATGGAAGCGTCGTCTATTCTGCGGAATTCGTATCTTTGGCAACGGGAGAGGATGGTGGCGGGTATTTCGTTAAGTTCGGTTGTCGCCAGAATAAAAATTACGTATTCGGGCGGTTCCTCCAACGTCTTAAGCAATGCGTTGAAAGCACTGCCGGATAACATATGTACCTCGTCGATTATATAAACGCGCTTTTTTAAAAGAGAAGGGGGGTAAAGTAATTCTTCTCTTAAATCACGGATGTTGTCAACACCGTTGTTGGAGGCAGCGTCTATCTCAAGCACGTCGGTAGCACTGCCGCTGTCAATGGACTTACAAGCCTCGCATTCACAGCAGGGATTGCCGTTTACGGGAGAAAGGCAGTTTACCGCTTTTGCCAGAATTTTTGCGCAGGAAGTTTTTCCCGTTCCTCTGGTGCCGCAAAAAAGATAAGCGTGGGAAACCTTGTTTTCGGCGCTTTGGTTTTTTAATATAGTGGTAATATGCTCTTGCCCCACAACCTCATCAAAGGTACGTGAACGCCACTTTCTGTATAAAGCCTGATACACCTTAGGTTTCCTCCCTTAAACAAAAAATAACAATGGATACAGGGTACGGTCATACAGCAAAAGTCGAACGCCTGCTACACCCGAAAACGAAGCTTTCCTCTTCCGGACAGGCACTCCCGCAACACATCTGCTCTTCCGCTTAATGCTGCTTGGTTCCCCATCTGACATGGTTCACGGACGCAAATTGTGCAGGACCCATCCTTCAACAGATTCTTGCTCCGCCCGGCGGCACAGCAAACGGCCTCATAATGCCATTCACCCCTGCTGTAGCGGATCTCAGGTTCAGGGCACCGCTAACTCCCCGGTTAGTATGACCGTACCCCATATCCATTGTCTTTCTATTATAACAGAAAATATTTGCTTTTTCAATACGTTTATTAAAAATTCCTTGTATTGACTTTATAGGTGTTGGTGTGTATAATATAATGAAAAGGAAGTGATATTGTGAAATCAGTTTATAAATTGTTTTTCGGTTATATGGATCTGGAAAAGTGGCTCAACAAGCAAGGGGAAAAATGTTTACTGCTTACCAATGTTTCGGACAGTAAATATACCTTTACAAAATGCGAGGCACCTGTCAGATATTTTATTGACCATACCGATGATTCTCCTTATACTGATGCAAACGGAGAATATATTCACGGGAAAATGGCAGAAGGATACGAGCTTGTCTGTATAAACGGACGAACCTTGTTTTTCACCGCTCCGACAGAAAAGCCGGATTATTCCCAAAGATACAAAAATATGCTTTCACATATCAGACTTGTGCTTTTATCCGTGTTTTCTCTTTTCGTTATCTCCATGAGCGTGATGATATACGAAATGAAGCAAATTGCAATTTTGGAACACGCAGTGTTTGAGGGGATAACTCCCCGTACGGTTGCATATCTTCTTATTCTTCCTGCGGCACTTTCGCTGGGCGCAACCGTAATCTATTTTATGGAAATGCTTTCGCTTTCTCAAACAAGAAAGGAGGTCGTTAAGAATGAGCAACTCAATGAAGCCTCAGGCCAGGATCAAACTGAAGGCGATAGTGCAGGAGTTTGATCTCAAGCCTTTTTACGAACCCTCCCATATAGACGATATCTACGTGGTACGCCCCGATGTTTCTCGTCCCGGATTGCCCCTTGCCGGCTTTTACAAGGATTTTGAAAACGAACGTATTCAGCTTATCGGCAATATGGAAAACAGCTATCTGGAATCCCTTTCGCCGGAAGCAAGATACAAATCCTTGGATACGTTTTTTTCTTTAAATTTGGTATGTCTTATTCTTACCAACGGTATTACACCTTATCCCGAAATGCTTTCTCTTGCGGAAAAGTATAAAGTGCCCCTTTATTCCTCTTCTTCCGCTACCTCGATTGTCACCGCCGCTATGAACAACAGACTTCACGTTATGCTGGCAGAACGAATTACCGTTCACGGCGTTTTGGTAGAGGTTTACGGTGAAGGCGTGCTTATTTTGGGTGATTCGGGTATTGGTAAGAGCGAAACCGCTATAGAGCTTGTAAAGCGCGGACATCGTCTTATTGCTGATGATTCCGTTGATATTAAAAAGGTTTCCTCTACCACGCTTGTCGGCGAAGCGCCGGAACTTATCCGTCACTATATAGAGCTTCGCGGTATCGGTATTGTTGACGTAAGCCGTATATTCGGTATGGGTTCCGTTAAGAATTCCGAAAAGATAGAGCTTATTATCAATTTTGAACATTGGGAACCGGGAAAAGAATACGAGCGTCTGGGATTGGATGAAATTACCACCGAAATAATGGGAATTTCCGTTCCTTCCATCACAGTCCCCGTTCAGCCCGGAAGAAACCTTGCGGTAATTATAGAGATTGCGGCTATGAACAACCGTCAGAAGAAGATGGGATACAATGCGGCTGCGGAATTAAATAAAAAAATAATCAGTTACGATAAATAAAGGAGAAATTATTATGTTTTATCTTGGTATAGACCTTGGCGGTACAAATATGGCAGCAGGTATCTGCGATGAAAACGGTAAGATCATATTGAAAAAATCCATTCCCGCACTTCCCGAACGTGAAGCAGACCTTATTATGGACGATATGGCAAAGCTTTGCCTTGATCTTATTGCCGAAGCAGGCCTTTCTGTTTCCGATATAGCTTACGCAGGTATTGCTTCTCCCGGTATTGCAGACCCCATTCACGGCGAGATCGTTTATTCCTGCAATTTCCCCACGTTCGTTAATTATCCTATTTGCGATGTACTTGCAAAGAAAATGGGAATTGAAAAGGTTTTGGTTGCCAACGATGCAAACGCGGCCGCAAAGGGCGAAGCTGTTTGCGGTGCGGCAAAGGGCTATTCCGATTCCGTATTCGTTACTCTCGGTACCGGTGTCGGCGGCGGTATTATCATAGATAAAAAAATTCTCACCGGCTTTAACTTCGCAGGTGCGGAAATCGGTCATATCGTTATAAGCCACGGCGGCAGACAGTGCAACTGCGGCAGAAAAGGCTGTTTTGAAGCTTATGCTTCCGCTACAGGTCTTATAAAGACTACCAAGGAAAAGATGCTTGAAGACAAAGACAGTCTTATGTGGGAAGAGTGCGGCGGCAATATTGACGCTGTTAACGGCAGAACTTCTTTTGACGCTATGCGCAAGGGTGATGCATCCGCAAAGGCGGCGGTTGACGAATATATCAGCTATCTTGCCTGCGGCGTAACCGATATTATAAACATTTTCCAGCCCGAGATACTTTCTATCGGCGGCGGTATAAGCAACGAAAAAGAATATCTTCTCGCTCCTCTCCGTGAGATCGTGGAAAGAGAGCAGTATTCCAGAAGCTGTGAAAAGAAGACAGAGCTTCGTATAGCACAGCTTGGCAACGATGCGGGTATTATCGGCGCCGCTATGCTGGGATTATAAACAACAGTTAATTTTTGGAGAAAATAATGTCATTTACAGAAACAGCAGCAGAACTGCTTACGTTAAATACCGTGTGTATGCGCGGTATCGTAATATTTCCCGGAGTGTCCGCAACCTTTGAAATAGGCAGAAAAGCATCTGTATGTGCGGTAAGAGAGGCTGTCAATGAAGACGGCCTTCTTTTCCTGCTTTGCCAGAAGGACGCTTCCGAGATAGAACCCAAAGCAAAGGATCTGCATACCGTGGGCACTATTGTCCGTGTTACTCATTTTACCAAGCTTTCCAACGGTAATTATCAGGTAATGGTGGACGGCTTGTTCAGAGGAATTGCAGAGAGAGTGGTTATAGACGGAGGACGGTACGTTTCCACCGTTTCGGTGTATAATCCCGAAATCGCTCCCTTGCACGAAGATGATGAAAGAGACGCCATTCACGAGGTGATGACCGCTTTTACATCATACGTGAAATATATTGCTAAACCGGTTCCCGACGTGCTGGAGCGCATTAAGGCAATGAACACCGCAGACGAGCTGGCGGATTTTCTGGCAAACGAATTTTTGGTAAAGCCGGAGGACAGACAAGAAGCTTTGAGCGCCTTGGACCCTATCGGCAGACTTACTGTCGTTACAGAAATATTCGAGCGTGAAACCCAGCTTCTGGATACCGAAAACGAAATACAGCAAAAGGTCAGAGTTCGTCTTCAAAAAGCGCAAAAGGATATGTATCTCCGTGAACAGCTCAACGTAATAAAGCAAGAACTGGGAATGGGATATGACGATGATGACGACGGCGACGAGTATTACGAAAAGATAACCTCTGCAGACCTTCCCGATGAAGTTCGCCAAAAGCTTTACGAAGAAAACACAAAGCTTGGCAAAATGCCTTTCGGTACAGCAGAAGGCACTGTAATACGCAATTACATAGAAACCGTTCTTGAATTACCTTGGAATTCCCTTAGCAAGGACAGATCCGACGTACGGATGGCGGAAAAG
>JAGCNA010000243.1 GCA_017646185.1 Clostridia bacterium | reverse complement strand
TGCCTACGATACGGACAACGCCGAAAAGTTAAAGGAATACAAGAAAACAAAAACCAAAAAGCATTTTTTTACCTCCCCTTGGTTTCGCACATCGGCGGCAGTGGCAGTCTGCGCGGCTTTGTTGGTCGTGTGGGTATGTTCCCCCTATAAAGTTACGGTTACTTCATATTCATCCTATGCTTTCAACGTATGGGACTACCGAAATTTGGCGGTTTTCTATAAATATATTTTTGTGGGACGGGTGGAAAGCGAAACCCGACGGGAGTACGATAAAGACGGTGTTCCCCATACGTTTTACAAAGTAACACCCCTTATGAACATTCAGGGGGAATTAAGGCTTGGCGAAGGGCTTACGTATAAAAAACAAGGGGGATTATCCAAAAGCGGAATATTTTGTTACGTTTTGCCAGACGATATTTTGCCCGATGAAGGAAAGCTTTATATTTTTTGCGCAACGGCGATAGACGACGGAGAAACCTTGTATTCTTCGGGGAAAAATTCCACGATCCCTTTGGAAGAAAATATAACGGAGGAAAATTTATTAAATTCGGCAGTTGTGGAAAAAATGCAAGACGCCTGCGAAAAGCCTGCGTATATGAGTGATGATCATATACCCGTGAGTAACGTGAGATCGGTGTATGACCTGTGCGAAAACCCCACTGTATCAACAGAAAAGCTTTTTAAAAGTGAAAACGCGGCAAAGCTGTTAAACAAAAATACACCCCACGAGCTTCCCTCGGAAAAGGATATTTCAAAGCTTATGGGCGATTATAATTATTTCTTTGTGGGTACTGTAAGCGATGACGGTAAATTTTGTGTTTCCGAAGAGGGCGTACCCTATGTGGAATATACCGTTACACCCGTATACAGTATCGTTGACGGAACTATCATAAATTACCGCAAACAGCAATTTGTAGAAGACCGCAGTATAAAATTCACAAAATACGGCGGGCTGACAATGTACGGCAATGACGTTGAGATTACCCGAAACGACGTGTTCCCCGAAACAGGCAGTCTGTATATCTTTTCCTGCACCGCCACTGCCGACGGAGAGGAGCTGTATTCATACTCCCCTTACGCTGTCATTCCCTTGGAAAAACCGAGGGACGGAGGGGATTTTTCCCAAATCCCATTGGTAAAGCAGTTTATGAACGCAAGAAAAGAAAAGCGCGAAGTTTTGCAGCCGGTTATGAAAGAATGCGGTACGCTGCAGGTATCTGACCACACTTTGGAAAAATATATAGATTTTCTGTATAATCAAGAGATCGCGTTGGCAGAAAAGGAAAACAGAGAACCGGTGTTTGATTTCGAATCCGAAATATATCAATATCCCGATTGGCTTGAATAGTAAAAATCACCCCAAGAAGCCTATCGGCTTCTCGGGGACCCCGATAAGCAAAAAGCACCCTTCGGGGTGCTTTTTAATGTAAAAGGTAAAAGTGAAAAGTTAAAAGGTTCGGAAGATTTTTGCGTAAGACGCAAAAATCAACCGTCATTCCTCGTTCCCGGGGTTCCCCGAAAACGCTATGCGTTTTTGGGGTGGGTTTCTCGTTTCTCGTTTCTCGTTTTCCTTGACATCTGTTTTATTTTATGATACTATATTCAGGAATATAAAAAAATCTATGAATCGGAGAAAACGCAATGAACAACAACGAAAAAACAATGGAAAAAATCGATGCC
>JAGCNA010000242.1 GCA_017646185.1 Clostridia bacterium | reverse complement strand
TTACCCGAATAAACCTTTTTGAGTCTTAAAAGGGACAAAACGAATATCTGCGCCGCACGGATGACTTCTTCACGGGAGATATATTCATCTCTTTCGTGAGCACCGCCCTTGCCCTCGCCCAGCAGTCCGCGGTATGCGGAAATGGTGGCGCCGAAAGCAACGGTGTTTTTCATATATCTGGCATAAGTACCGCCGCCCATGGTGTAAGGAGCGCAATCTTCCTCTATAATATCACGGCAGGAATCGGTAAGTGCCTGAATACGGGGATCATCGGAGGACATTATATATCCTTCGGAGCAGCCGCCGCTGTATGCGGTGAATCCATAGGATTCCGCTGTCTGCTTTACGGTGGCGATAATCTCTTCATAAGGCACGTAAGGAATGTAGCGCACGTTGAAGTTTGCCCACAGATCTCCCTCTTTTTCACCCAAAAGTCCGCAGATGCAGGTGAGATAACCGAAATCCTTGTCCTCTTTATCTATACCGAAGGTCTTGCCTTTATATTCGGAGCAAGCCTTTGCGAGGAAACGCAGACCCTCTGTATCTGCGATGCCGTTTTCCACAAGGTATTCGCACAAAAGCTTTACTGCGCTCAAGCTGTTTTCGGGAAGAGAAGCGTGGGCGCCCTTGCCGGTTGCGGTTATACGAAGGGTATCTCCCATATTTTCAACGGTAATTCCCTCTTTTGCCTTGGGAGTAACGTCTGTCTTTACAACGCAGTATGCGGAATCCGCCACAGAGTTGCTGGCGGTACCGCCGCCGATTTCAAGAATGTTTGCAGGCTTTTCTCCAAGAAGGATACCAAAGGAGAAAATACCCTTTTCGCCGATACATACGGGGAATCCGCTATCGGGCGTGAAGGAAAAATCCGGTACCTCTCTTACGGAAGCGAAATGGCGAAGGTCGGTACTGCCCACCTCTTCGTCACAGCCCAGTATCATACGCACCGCAAAGGGAAGAGAATATCCCTTTTCCATAAGAAAACGGATAGCATACATAGAAATAAGCATAGGACCCTTATCATCCTCGGTACCCCTGCCTATATAAAGTCCGTCCTTTACGGTAAGGGCGTAGGGTTCTACACTCCAACCGCCGCCGCAGGGGACAACGTCAAGATGGGAAACGATACCTATCTCCTTTTCCCCTTCGCCGTAAATAAGGGAACCGCAGTAGTAATCGTGGTTTTCGGACTTGAAGCCGTATTTTTCGCCAATGGCAAGAGTGGTATCAAGAACACGGGCGCAGTTTTCGCCGAAAACGTATTTGCCCTCACCCTTTTCGGAAACGGAGGGGATAGAGATTATAGAAGCCAGATCCGCTTCGAACTGGGCTTTTATATCCTCTCTTTCCATAAATTCTCTTACCTGTTTTGCTATATCTTTCATAATAAATATTTTCCTTTCAGCATTTTGCAAATTTCATCATAAGTGCTTTGGGTATGAGCTTGCCAAGCACGCGGTAAAGCTTGTATAAAAATCTGTTGGTATACACCGCTTTTCCCTTTTCCAAAGCCTTTAAGCTCTTTACGGCAATCTCCTTGGGGTCGCAATACGGCAAAGTATCAAAGGTTTTGGATGCGCCCTTGCTGATATGCGCTCTGGTTAAGAATTCCGTGCTCATGGGGCCGGGGCATACGGCAAGTACGTTTATGCGTTTTTGCTTTAATTCCTCACGCAGTGCCCGTGAAAAAGACATAACGTACGCCTTGGTGGAAGAATATACCGTCATTCTGACATTGGGCACGAAGGAAGCTATTGAGCACACGTTCAATATTCCGCCGCCTGCAGGCATATAGGGAATAACCAGAGAAGTAAGTGCTGTAAGCGCACCGCAGTTAAGATCTACCATATCCCGCTGAACGTTGGGGTCTATCTCCCACACGTAGCCCAGCTTACCGAAGCCTGCGTTGTTTATAAGCAGGCTCACCTGCGGTTTTTCCTCTTCGAGAAGAGCGCTCAGCTGTGTAAGGCTTGCTCTGTCGTTAAGGTCCATAGGCAGTATCTTTACACAAAGATCTGCGGGAAGCTTTTCCTTGAGCTCTTCCAAAAGGTCTGTTCTTCGGGCGATAAGCCAGAATTCCTTTATACCCGTATGTTTACGAGCCGCCGCAAGAACGTACTCTTTTCCCAAGCCCGAGGATGCGCCGGTGATTATTGCAATACTCAAAATCTTTTACCTCCGTAAAGATACATATCTATTATATTTTATCACCCTTTTTACCTATATGCAATCACTTTTTTAAAAAAAGAAGGTATGTTTTTTTGTTAGACCTGCTAAAAAATGCGCTTTGGTCTTTTCCCACCATGGCGCTTCTCACGGGGACGGGAATATATTTTACCTTTAAAAGCAGATTTTACCCCATAAGAGGTTTGGGGGAAATTATTAAAAGCGTAAAAAACGCCGAATCCGCTTCGGAAATATCCTCCCTGCGGGGACTTATGACCGCCCTTGGAGGCACGGTGGGTGTGGGAAGCATTACGGGAGTGGCGTACGCTATAACCCAAGGCGGCGCGGGAGCGCTGTTTTGGATGTGGGTAAGCTCTTTTTTCTGTATGATGCTTAAATATGCCGAAAACTACCTTACGGTAAAAGAAAGCAGAAGCCAAGGAGTGCGGGGAAGCGCCGCCACCCTGCTAAGCAGTATGGGGAAAAAGAAGACCGCCGTGTTTTTTGCATTTTCAGGTATACTTGCCTCATTTGGAAGCGGAAACATGGCGCAGGCAAACGCTTTTTCTCTTGCCGCCGCAGAAACGGGGGCGGATAAAATTACGGTGGGAATTATTTTCGCCCTTTTGCTCATACCTGCCGTATTGGGCGGTCAAAAAATTATTGCGGGGTTAAACGGTGTTTTGGTGCCCGTGGCGGCAGTTTTGTTTTTAGCCGCCGCTTTGGGAATTACACTTTATAATTTTAGAGAAATCCCCCACGCTTTTAAAGATATTTTCAATTCCGCCTTTGGGATTTCCCAGGCGGGTGCGGGAATTACGGGCACGGCAATATCCCTTGCTTTGCGCACGGGAGTTTCCAAAGGGGTGTTTTCCCACGAAGCGGGTATGGGGTCTTCCCCTATTGCCCATTCCGCCGCAAGCACTCCGCCTTTGGTTTCGGCACGGTTTGGAATAATAGAAGTGTTTGCCGATACCTTTGCCGTAAGCACCCTTACCGCTCTGGCGTTGCTTACCACCCACAGCGAAACCACGGAGGAAATGTTTTTTGTATGCTTCGGAAGCACGGGACCTATACTGCTTGCCGCCGCTTTGGGAATATTTGCATACGCCGCCGTAATAAGCTGGTGCTTTTACAGCGAAAGTCTGATCTTCTTTTTGAGCAAAAAAAGATCTTTCGTGTTTGTTTACCGAATTTTAGCCATAATATCTGCCTTTTTTGGATGTGTATATAATGCCGAAGGTATATGGAATATTGCAGATATATTTAACGCACTTATGCTGTTCCCCAATCTGTACGCTTTGATTATAAGAAGAAAGGAAATACTGTATTGAAGCCTCATACGTTTACAAAATCCCAAGCCGAAAAAGCTTACGGTGTGTCAATTAAACAGGGTCTTACCTCCGAAGAAGCGGAAAAACGGTCAAAAGCCGATGGAAAAAACATACTTTCCGCCAAAAAGAAGCCCTCTTTTTTTAAAAAGCTTTTACTGTCTTTGTGCGACAGAATGACGCTTATTTTGCTTATTGCCGCAGTAATAAGCTTTATTGCGGCGGTGATCGGAGGAGAAAGCAAGGCGGATACGGTTATTATTCTCGCTATCGTGGTAATAAACGGAGCTTTGGGTGTGATTCAGGAAAGCAAAGCGGAAAAAGCATTGGAAGCGTTGAGCAAAATGACATCCCCTCACGCCACCGTAATACGGGACGGAAAGGAAAAAGAGATTCTTTCCGAAGATATTGTAAAGGGTGATATACTTATACTCAAAAAAGGGGGATTTATCCCTGCGGACGGATATTTAATAGAATCTCTTGAGCTTACCGCAGATGAATCCGCTTTAACGGGAGAAAGTATGCCCGTTGAAAAAAGCGACCGCCCGTCCCCCGAAAACGCAGGCTTTCACGAAATAAAAAATATGGTGTATTCCGGCACCACCGTTTGCGGAGGAAAAGGAAAAGCGATTGTTACCGCCACGGGAATGAACAGCTATATGGGCAGTATTGCGGGAATGCTGAATGACAGCGAAGGCGAAAAAACTCCTTTGCAGGTTCGTTTGGGTAAAACGGGCAAGGTGCTTGGAAACTGGGCGCTTTTCATTTGCGGAGTAATATTCGTGATATCACTTATACGGGGGCTTCCCATAAAGGATATGTTTTTAACCTCCGTTTCCCTTGCGGTGGCTGCTATCCCCGAAGGTCTGCCCGCTATAGTTACTATAATTCTATCTATCGGCGTAAAGCAGATGGCGGATAAAAAAGCGGTGGTAAAAAAACTGCCTGCGGTGGAAACGCTGGGCGCCGCCGCCGTAATTTGTTCGGACAAAACGGGAACGCTTACCCAAAATAAAATGTCGGTTACCGCCTTTTACGGTGATAAAGAAAAAGCTGCGCTGTTTGCCCTGCTTTGCAACGACAGAGAATCCCCTACGGAAAACGCGCTTTTTGAATGGGGAAAGGAAATGCAGGCAAAAGCCGAAGGATATACCCGCATAAAGGAGATCCCCTTTGATTCTGCGAAAAAATTTATGATCACCCTGCACAAATCAACAGAGGGGTATCTGGTAATAAAAAAAGGCGCACCGGAAAAGGTTTTAAAACCGCAAGACCAATTGACAAACAAGGCTTCACAGCTTGCCGAGCAGGGAAAACGGGTTATTGCCTTTGGGTACTGTGTAGCCCAATCTCTGCCGGAAAATATTGAAAAATGCATGTTTTCTCCCTGCGGTGTGTGCGGTCTGGAGGACCCGCCCCGCCCCGAAGTAAAGGAAGCGGTGAAGCTGTGCAGAAAAGCGGGAATAAAGCCTGTTATGATAACGGGAGACCACCCCGACACAGCGGCGGCGATAGCGAAAAATATCGGCATACTCAGAGAAGGAGACGGGGTGCTTACCCAAGGGGAGCTGCAGGCGCTTGACACGCCCTCCCTGGCAAAGGCTATACGAAACTGTGCCGTGTTTGCCCGTACCACGCCCGAATTCAAGGTGAAGATTGTGGAAGCGTATAAATACGGAAACCGTGTGGTTGCCATGACGGGAGACGGTGTAAACGATGCTCCCGCACTGAAAAAAGCTGATATCGGCTGTGCTATGGGTAAAGGCGGCACCGACGTTGCAAAAGAAGCCGCAGATATTATCTTGACAGATGACAATTTTTCGACTATTATAGAAGCAGTAAGATACGGTCGGAGCATTTACGACAATATTCGCAGGGCGGTACGTTTTTTGCTCTCTTGCAATATAGGAGAGATAATAACCGTGTTTGCGGCGCTGATAATGTCTCTGCCCTCCCCTCTTTCCGCCATACAGCTTTTGTGGGTGAATCTTGTTACGGATTCTCTCCCCGCCGTGGCGCTGGGTATGGAAAAGACCCACGACAGCGTAATGGAAAGAAAGCCTATGCCCAAAAACCAAAGTCTTTTTGCGGAAGGATTGGGAATAAAAATAATTGCAGAAGGTGTTCTGGTGGGCTGTATGTCCCTTACCGCCTTTTTACTGGGGTTAAAAACGGGCAATACGGATACCGCAAGCACTATGTGCTTTGGTGTGCTTTCCTTTTCCCAGCTTTTCCACACCTTTAATATGCGCTCCGAAAAGCCTTTTTTTAAAAGAAAAATACCCAAAAACGTTCCTCTGTTTTTAAGCATACTGCTGTGTATGGCTATGCAGACGGCAATAATGGTTATTCCCAAAGCGGCAGGACTGTTCGGTGTGGTTCCTTTGGATACATATCAATGGCTTACGGTGGCAATTCTTTCCTTCGCGCCTATACCCGTGTGCGAAATGTTTAAGATAATTAAAAATATAAAATAAAAAATGTAAATTTGGAAGTGTGAAAAAATGAAAACAGTTTATCTTACCGAGCGTGATAATTTCTTGTACCACGGCAGACATATCCTTACGGCAGACGCTCTGCTTCTGGATTGGTCCAGCAGCGGATTTTCCTTTAAGTTCAAGGGAACGGGATTTCATATTATCTTCGGCGAGCATAAAGCAGACCAGCCCGTATACATAAGAGTGGATATTGACCGTGAAAAGAAGCTCTTCGGCTGGAGCGGTGAAACCGCAAGATACTGCGTGAGCGACGGAAAAGAGCACGTTATTGTTGATGACCTTAAAAACGATGAGCATACCGTACGTGTTCTCCGCATTACCGAAGGCGAAGATAAGCTGTATATAAAGGGACTTGAAGTTTACGGCGAAATTCTTCCTCCTCCTCTTGAAAGTGTGCGCCGTATAGAGGTTCTGGGTGATTCCATTACCTGCGGTTACGGTGTAAGAGGTGATCAGGATACCACCGTATTCCGCACCTGCGACGAGGACTCTACCGCCGCTTGGGCGTTCCTTGTAGCCGAAGAGCTGGGCGCAGACCTGCATTGCCAATGCGCTTCCGGCAAGGGTATTGTACGCAACTGCGAAGGCGCTTTGGACCTTACCTTTGACCAGATGTTTAATATGACCTCCCGTAACGGAGAAATGTGGGATCACAGCAAGTGGACTCCCCAGGTGGTTATGATAAACGGCGGCACCAACGATGGATGGGGCGGCGTGAGCGCAGAGGAATTTGAGCGGGGCGCAACAGCACTTATAAACGATATCCGTTCCAAATACACCCACGCAAATATCATCTGGTGCTACGGTCTTATGGGCGATCCTTATTCCGGACTGCTTAAAAAGCTGTTCAAGCGTATGGGCGAAACCGACGATAAGCTTATGTTTGTGCCCATATCCGTTGCCAACCCCAAAAAGGATTACGCAGCTGCGGGACATCCCGGCATGAAGATAAACGAAAAGCTGGCAGATACTATGGTATCTAAAATTAAGTCCCTCAAGATCTGGGAGAAAT
>JAGCNA010000241.1 GCA_017646185.1 Clostridia bacterium | reverse complement strand
TGCATACTGCGGTTAACGGCGAGTATGTTACTGGTTTCGGGCAGTACCTTTTCAAGCTGGGGAGAGAATATCCAGGAAAATCCCGCTATTGCTTTGGGCTTGTGCTGAGGGTAAAAATCCTTGTAAAATTCCACTGCCATTTTGTATGCTTCTTTTATTGCGGAGGGGGTGTATTCTATCTTTGAGGGAATGTGAATTTCGATAGTATGAGTACCGCCGCGGAGATAATCCTTCCAAACGGATTTGGAAAATTCGGTGCTCTCATAAGCCACTTTTCCGTCGGGAGAAACCACGTGGCCAATATATTTTTCATCGTCCTCACAGAAAGAGGTCTTACCTGCGGATTTTTCTTCGCTGTCAACCAGCTCTCCGTCCTTGCCGATAAAGTATTCGCCGCCGATAAGGGAAACGTATCTGCTACCGTCGGTAATAACGGGATAATCGCCCGTAAATTCGCCGGGGACAAACTTCAGCACACCGAACATAAACATACATCCGCCTGCGCACAGCATATTCCAATGCCATTCCAAAATTCCCCAATATCCCTTTTGGCTAAAGCAAGCCTGCGAATATCCGCGGAAAGCATTTGTGTTTTCTTCGTTAAGATCCTTGGGAGGCTTTTTGTTAATAAGGGTGTTTGCAAGCTGTGTTGCTACCAATACCCAACCAACCTGCTCGGGCTTAAGACCTTCTACCGTAAAAAGGTTGTCCTGATATATGTAATTCACCCAAGGAACCCGCTTATATACGGTAATGTATGCCAGAAAAGAAGCGCACAAATGAGCATCGTCATCGGCATTAATTATCTCTGCGCAGTTTATAAGCGCCTGCTTTCCATCCTCGGGCAGGGAAGTGGAGTCTGCAACGTAAGCCGCATTTTCTGCCGAAAGCACGGGGGTCGCTCTGTTATATTCCGCCAAAAAATCTTCAAAATAATCTTTTGCGTACGGGGGCATTTCAAAATTATATTTTTGGCAAAGCTGTTTGTAATCCATAATCTATTCTCCTATGGTATATTCGTTAATATTGCCGGTAACACCCTGAGAGGAGACGTACTGCGTAACGCCCTCGGTAATTTCGGAAATATTGTTGAAATGCAGATGTCCTGCCAGCACTGCCGCAACAAGAGAGGCGTTTTCTTTTATCAGTTCAATAAACTTTATATTCTCTTCGGGGCATCCGTCATAATTGAGCTGGAAATATGCTCCTGCCTTTATCAGCGCTTCTCTGTTTCCTTCTGTCATAATGGGAATATGGAAAGCGATAACCACCGCTTTCTGCTTTTTAAACGTATCCGAAAGAGCATTTAACTGTTTTTCGGTAATGATGCGCTTTGAATTGTCGAATCCGATGATAACGAGATCATCAAATTCTACTGTCTGTACGTCTTTGCCCAAAGCGGAAACAAAGCCCTCTTCGGGAATTTCGTCGGGTTTTTCGTGATTGCCGCAAACGGCAACAAAGGGACATTCAAGGCTTGCAAATCCTTTTTCGGCAATACGAAGATTAGCGCCGTTAACGTAATCGAGAATGTCTCCCGCCATAACTACGGCATCACCTTTTGAAGAAAGCGCAATCAGATTTTCAAAATGCGCTTTTCCGCTTATCTTCTGAGCCTCTTCGTAGGGCTCGTTATATGCGGACGCAAAACCGCTTCTTACGTTTTCCCAGGCAGCTGTCTGTTTTATCGCTCTTTCTTTTTCAGCCTCATCGGAAATAGAATCGTATTCGGTAAGATGGGTATCGCTGAAATGATATATAACCTTCTTTTTTACACCTTTGAAAGGTATGTTGAACTTATGCAGAATAATACTGTCCATTTTATACACCTCGCTTTAATATGTCAAATTATAACACGGATTTTTTCTTAATACAAGTTAAAATTGACATTTGTTACAATATATGTTATTATATATACCGCAATAAAAGTAACGGGGCATAAACCCGTAGTAATATTCGGAGGATATTATGAAGAAAATTTTTACTTTGATTTTACTTGTCTTAATGCTTCTTCCTGCAATATCTGCCTGCACGGAAGGCGGTTCACAGACAAGTGATGAAGTATCAAACCTTGAGGAGAGTGAAGTTTTGGTAACAGATAAAAATGCCGCTTCGTTCTGGAATGAAGCGTACGCAGATTCCGAAAACGGTATTGATACCGCAGAAAAAGTATTTTCACTCGGTGTATTTTCAGACGGCAAATCTTTGGGCTCCGTTGCCGGCGCAGAGGGAAAAGACCTTCGTTATCTTTTCGGGGGAGACGGTTTTACCCGTGCGGTAAATCTTCCCGAAGGATATTGTCTTACTCTTCCCGGCGGTAAAGTTCAGGCAGATTTCAGCCTTGGCGCTCTTCGCTCCCAGTATTTTACCGATGAATATTGCCTCACCCTTACATACGAGGATCAAAACCCTTACGGTGACCACGAAAGCGGTCTTGATCTTTATCTCCACGAGTGGCTTACGGAGCAGTTTGCAGACGTTAAGTTTCTTTCCGCAAACAATCTCCGCCGTACGAGACAGCCTATTACAAATGATACGGAAATGTTCCCCGGATATTCCGTTACTCTTCACAGCATAACCATCAACCTTCCCCTTAAGATAGAGATGCCTTATTATAACATCGCTATTGTCCGTCCCGTTGATACCTACGAATACTTCTATCTGTTCGTATTCAAATCTGTGGATGAAATGCACGAAGATTTTGATGCTATGCTCAAATCCTTCCGTGAAATAGAAAAGAGCGGTACTCCCGTTAACGGTCAGGGCAAGTTTGAATGCAATGTTCCCGAATTCTGGAACGAGGAAACCAAGGCGTATTACGAAAAGCTTTGCAAACAGGAACACGTGGATTGGGGCGCATTTTATCAGGGCAACGATTCCGATTACGTGGATTGGCTTGCAAGCGAAGAAGCTCTTGATTACGATATGGACGTTTATATGACATATCTCCATATGGGATGGTATGATTCCGAATCCACCTTTGAAGAAAGCATTAAGCCCCGTGCCGAAAAGCACGCAGGCGGTAACGGCTTTAACGGCAAGCCTGTGCTTATGTTTACTTATCAGTGGACATATACCAACAACGCCGCAAACGGATATACTCCCATGTTTGATATTCTCCGCGGCAAAATGGACAAAAAGTTCGTTGAACTTGCCCAGTCTATAAAGGAATACGGCAAGCCCGTTCTCTTCCGTCTTTGCAACGAAATGAACACTGACTGGACCGATTACTGCGGTATGCTTTCACTTGTAGACCCCGATATCTTCCAGATGTGCTGGGAGCGTATGTACAATATTTTCCGCGAGCAGGGCGTTGATAACTGTATCTGGATATTCAATCCCATTGCTACAAGCTGTCCTTACTCCAACTGGGGTAATGAGCTTTGCTATGTTCCCGATATCGAATGTGTACAGATGTACGGCGTAACCAATTACGAAATGAACAACGGAAACACCGTTAAATCCTTTAAGGAAATGTACACTCAGGTTTATAACAACGGTATGCCTTATTTTGATGATTATCCTTGGTGTATCGGCGAATTTGCCTGCGGTGCCGGCGGTGAATATTACTTCGATTGGGGCACCAACGGATATATCAAATCCGAACTTGGCAGAAACGAAAATCTGCAGGCTAAATGGATCGAAGAAATGTTCAAGTGCTTTGAAAAGGACGAAGAGTTCTGCAAGCGTATTAAGGTTGCGGTTTGGTTCTCCGCAAACGACTACGCTACCGTTAACGATACCAGCGTTATAACCAATTATCTTAAACTTGATGAAAATCTTCCCAAGACACTTGAAGCGTTCAGAAAAGGTCTTGCGGAAATGAAGAAGGATACGTTAGAATGATACTTTATATTATAAGACACGCAGACCCCGATTACGAAAACAACACTATTACCGAATTCGGCTGGGAAGAAGCAAATGCTCTCGGCGAATGGATGAAGGACGTTAAAATAGACCGTATTTACTCTTCTCCCTTGGGAAGAGCTTTGGATACGGCGGCTCCCACCTGCAAGGAAAAGGGACTTGAGCCTATAATTCTTCCTTGGACGGCAGAGAGTATGGATTATATGGATTCTCACCGTTTTACTCCCGAAAGCAACTGCTCATACAGCTTTTCTCTCCAGAAGGGCATTTACGATTTCAAGGATAACTTTGAAGACAACCGTATGGCAACCGTAGAGAATATGGTAAAGAATTCCGATGAATTCCTTGCTTCCTGCGGTTATTCCAGAGAGGGCGCCTTCTACCGCATAACCAATCACAACGATGACAGTATCGCAGTATTCTGCCACGGCGGTTTCGGATGTGCTTGGATTTCACATTTGCTTAACACCGCTCCCGCGGCAATGTACCCCGGAATTTCTCTTAACACCACCAGCGTTACCACATTTGTTTTCCGCAATTCGGATAGCGGCTTCACCCGTCCTTGCCTCAAGCGTCTGGGCGAAATCGACCATATCCGCCGTGCGGGACTCAGAATAAATAACAGATAAAGGAGCACGCCATGCGTAAATTAGCGGCTGTATTATTAATTATGTTGTTTTTTACTATGCCTCTTGCTGCCAACGCGGCAGGAAATATAAAGGATACCGCAGGAAAGTTTACTTACTCTAACGATACCACTACGCTTCCTTACCGTCTCATTCTGCCCGAAAACTATGATGAAAGCAAAGAATATTCCCTTCTTTTCTTCTTCCACGGAGCAGGGGAGAGAGGTAACGACAACGAAAAGCAGTTCTTCCACTGCGTTCAGTATCTGGCAGACAATATGCCCGAAACCATTATCGTAGCCCCCCAGTGCCCTGAAGGACAACAGTGGGTTGATACCCCTTGGGCAAACGGCGCATATTCTATTGAAGAAGTACCTGAATCCGACGAAATGAAAGCTGTTATGGAGCTTTTGGACGAGCTTAAGGAAAAATATTCCGTTGATACCGACCGTATTTATGCTTCCGGTATTTCTATGGGCGGATTCGGCACGTGGGACGCTATTATGCGTCATAACGATGTTTTCGCAGCGGCAATCGCTGTTTGCGGCGGCGGAGATCCTTCCCAGGCAGAAAATCTTGTGGATGTTCCCTTGTTTGTCTTCCACGGTGATAAAGACGATGCGGTTCCCGTTTCCGGCTCCCGCGATACCGTTCAGGCAATAAAGGACGCAGGCGGAACAAAGGTCGAATACGTTGAGTACGCAGGCGCAGGCCACGGTATATGGAATAATGCCTTTGCCACCGAAGGACTTTTGGAAAAACTGCTTAACCAGCGTCTTTCCGATCGTATTCCCGTTGAGGAATCCTCTGAAGAACCCTCCGAGGATGTGAGCGATACTTCTGCTTCTTCCGGATCCGGAAACGGCGGTTTTTTGAACTATGCACACTTCGTTCCCATTATCGCCGCAGTTGCCATTTCTATCGGTCTGGTTATATACACCATAATCAAATATAAAAAGTAATCCGCAAATAAATAAGTGCGTACACCGTTTGGTGTACGCACTTTCTTTTTTCATATTTTAAAAGGTTACCTTGTGGAAAACTTTCTTGCCTTTTTTAATCTTTACGCTTTCGGCAATAAGGGAAGCGGGAACCTTGTGGTTTACGTTTGCAACCTTTTCGCCGTTAACGGAAATACCGCCCTGCTCAACAAGACGTCTTGCTTCGCCTTTACTGGAAGCCAGCTTGCATGCCACGAGAAGGTCTGTAATACCGATACCGTCTTCGCCTACCATATCCGCAGTAAGCGTGGTGGTGGGCATATTGGAATCATCACCCTCACCGGAGAAAAGTGCCGCTGCGGTTGCCTTTGCCTTGTCTGCTTCTTCTTTGCCGTGAACAAGCTCGGTAAGGCTGTATGCCAGAACTTCCTTCTTTTCGTTAATACGGTTGTCTTCCCATTTATCCATTTCCGCGATCTCTTCAACGGGGATAAAGGTGAGCATACGGATACACTTCATAACGTCAGCATCGTCAACGTTACGCCAGTACTGGTAGAAATCAAAAGGAGTTGTCTTTTCGGGGTCAAGCCAAACAGCACCCTTTGCGGTCTTGCCCATCTTCTTGCCCTCGCTGTTAAGGAGCAGGGTAATGGTCATTGCAAAAGCGTCCTTGCCGGTCTTTTTGCGGATAAGCTCGGTACCTGCAAGCATATTGCTCCACTGGTCATCACCGCCGAACTGCATGTTACAGCCGTAGTGCTCGTTGAGATAATAGAAGTCATACGCCTGCATTATCATATAGTTGAATTCAAAGAAGCTGAGTCCTTTTTCCATTCTCTGCTTGTAGCATTCTGCGCGGAGCATATTGTTAACAGAGAAGCAAGCACCTACTTCACGAAGCAGTTCGATATAATTAAGGCTGAGCAGCCAATCTGCATTGTTTACAACGATAGCCTTGTCTTCGCCGAATTCGATAAATTTGCCGATCTGCTTCAAAAATTTATCGCAGTTGCTCTTAATGGTTTCGGGAGACATCATCTGACGCATATCGGTTCTGCCGGAAGGGTCGCCAACAAAGCCGGTACCGCCGCCAAGAAGCACAACGGGCTTGTTGCCTGCCATCTGAAGACGCTTCATAAGGCAGAGTGCCATAAAATGTCCTACGTGGAGAGAATCCGCAGTAGGGTCAAAACCAATATAAAATCTTGCGCCGCCGCTGTTTACCAGATCGCGTATTTCTTTTTCGTCCGTTACCTGCGCAATAAGTCCTCTTGCCTGCAGTTCTTCATAAATGTTCATAAGTGAGTTACCTCCGATATTAGTAAAAAAGCCCGACATAGTGTCGGGCTTTCTGTTTAGTCCGATTTGTTTAACTATAACACAACGGACATATTTTGTCAAGTTATTACTGCTTTTGTTCGCTTACGGTTTCAACAACGGATTTAGCAAGTCCCGCAACTCCCTGTATTTCTGCTTTCATTTGCTTTTCCAAGGAATTTTAAAATGTATTCCCGTCTGCCAAGTGGTGTGATAAACGGCCGGACGCTGAATAACGTAAGCCTGAGATTATGAAATTATTTACTTGACACTTCGTCATATTGCTGTTAAAATGTAAAAGATATAACCGCGGTGTATACCGTGATTTTCCGGAGGTATATTTAATGAAAAAAATAGCGCTTTTACTTGCGTTGGTTATGCTGATTTCCCTGTTTGCGGGGTGCAAAGAACCAAACGATATTTCAGATACTTCGAACACTTCCGAAGCGTCCCGCCCCACAACAGATGATTCAACGGACACTTCCAAGCCGGAGGAAGAAAAGATACCCGTTGAAAACCCCGAAAACGCTTCTGTTATAAGCACCGGCAAGCCTTACACAAATACGGCTACTCCCGGTGATGCGTATCCCGATTCCTACACCACCGAGCTTACCGACGGTCAGTTTGCATTCGATAGCACCGGTGATTATACCGATGCAAAATATTCGGGCTATACCGATTCCACCGTATACGTAACTATTGACCTCGGTCAGGTTTACGATACTATTTACGAATTCCGTTGCAGTTATCTTTCTACCAGTGCTGCGGGTATATATCCTCCCAAGGGCATTAAAATATATACTTCGGCAGACGGAGAAAATTTCAAGTTTGCGGGAAGCTGCATTCTTCCCGAATTTGTAGCAGACTGCCGCGCAGAGGCTGTGTTCACATCGGAATATTACATATCAGCCCGTTACGTAAAGTTTGCTGTGGAGAAAGCTGCGGCGTGGGTGTTTATCGATGAACTTACGGTAACAGCCAACGAGGAGAACGGCTCTAAGCTTGACGAAGCTTTTCTTGAACTTATAAAGCAGGCTTATGATACGCTCGGAACTGTAAAATACCAAGGCGAAAATCCCATAGATAAATCTCTTGAACTTCAGTTGGTAAGTAAAGGCGCAAAATATAAAGCGTCCAAAAATTCCATTTCCGCTTTTCCCGATGATAATACCCGCCTTACCGATGGCGTATTTACCGGATTTTTTGAAAGCGGAATTTGGGTCGGCTATGAAGGCGGAGACGCAGTTACCATTACTGTTGACCTTGGCAAAAAGCGTGATGATCTCAGTGTGTTCCGCGCAGAATGTTATGCCAATGTTAACATCGGCACCTATATGCCGGTGGCGGTGACCTACTCTGTGAGTGACGATAACAAAAACTTTACCGATATAGGCAGAGTTTTCGGCGTTGCTTCCGATCAGAATGTTTACGATTTCCCCCTGATACTCAGCAAGGCCGCATCGGGACGTTACGTAAGATTTACCTTTGAAGCGACCGATACGAAAATGTATCTGGTTGAAGAGGTAGCTGTGTATGCAAACACCGGCGAATCGGATACAGAATCGCTGTATCCCGATCTTGTGTTTGATCCTGCTGTCAAGAATTGGCCCAATCCTTCTACAGAGGTTGTAAACCTTATAAAAGGACTTACTCAGCAGATCAACTGCCCTGCGGATATAACCGAAGAGCAGGCTGCCAACAACACCTCTGTAAAATCAACTATTATGACCGATGGCAGACACGCCACAGCAAACAGCATTCATAACGGACAGTTCTTTAAATTCAACGGCGGATCTTCCCGCGACGTAATATACGATCTGGGCGCAACAAGTGCGGTGCGTAAGTTTACCGCACAGTTTACACATCTTGTTGATTGGGCAGTGCTTGCTCCCACCGCAGTTGATATTTACCTTTCTTTGGATGGCGAAAAATGGTACGATGCAGGCACGATGCCCGTAAGTGCCGCCAGTGACGACACCTTGGTTTCCGCAGAACTGTCACTTAACACTCCCGTTCAGACAAGATACGTATGCTTCTCATTTAATATTAACACTTGGTGCGGAGTAGGGGAACTGGAAGTATTCGGTACCACCTCCACGGCAGGCTCCAAGACTCTTTCTTCCGGTGTCATACCCGAGCGCAACTTGTTCGGAAAAGGCAACCAGGCACCCAACGAGAACGTTCTCGGCGGCGTGTCCGATCTGGTTCTTTTGTACCACGGCACCGCTATTGACGGATACACCGTTGAGACTCTTATTCCTTATCTTGCATATGTGGATCAGGAGGGCAACATAAAGGACGTAATGTTCGATAGTTATCTGTTCCTGCTCAGCGGAGGATTCCCCTCCGGACTTTCCGGTTGGAGCGATTCCAAGGCAAGCGACTGGCTGTGGACAATATCCGATCTGTTTACAGAAAATGAAAACATTCTCGCCCTTGAAGAAGCCGCCGGCATAGTAAAAGATGCGCTCGGCTTGGACGAGGATTATAAATACGGATTTACCGTTACTCTTTATTACCCCAACTCCGAACGCACCGATTTCGGTGATATCGACGGTGACGGTGTTGTAGACGGTCTTACAACAGACGAAAACAGACTTCGCGCGCTTGAATGGTATATGGAAACCTTCGAAGCAAAGCTCGGCGAATATGATTTTGAAAATATCGAATTTGTCGGATATTATTGGTATGATGAATCAATTTATCCTCAGGATAACGCACCTTATATAGTTACGGAGACTTCAAAGATCGTGCACGAACGCGGTTACGATTTCTTCTGGATACCTTATTACGTCGCATCCGGCTTCTCTGCTTGGGATTCCTATGGTTTTGACGTTGCCTGTATGCAGCCCAACTACGTATTCAAAGAAGAAGTTCCTTATTCCAGAATACCTCAGGCGGCATATCTTACACAGCTTTACGGCATGGGTATAGAAATTGAAATATCCGGCAAGAGCTTTACAAGCGATGTTCTTTACAGAAAATATATGGAATATCTTTCCGGCGGTGTTCTCTACGGATACATGAAGGATTGTGTACATATGTATTATCAGGATGTATACGTGTACTATGATGCCGCTTGCTCCAAGGATCCCAGTGTCAGATTGATATACGATTACACGTATCAATTTATAAAGGGTACTCTTGATGTATATCCCGAAGCTTTTGAGGAGTATTCGTTCAATACACAAATTGATACCTCAGTTAGCGGTGCTATCCTTGAGGATGCTCCCGGATATATGTATTTTGAACTCGTTTCAATGCCCGAATCCGGCACAGTTTCTCTTGCGCAAGACGGTAGCTTTACCTACTATCCCGAAAAAGGCTTTACCGGTACGGTTTCTTTCACCTACGCTTACTCCGAAGGACTTTGTGAATCCGAACCCTGCACAATCACTATAGTAATCGAATAAAGAAAAAACTGCCGTAATTAAAATACGGCAGTTTTTAATGTAATAAAAAAGTGGCTGAGTTTTCAGCCACTTTAAGTTATTATTGGTGTGTTTTAGTTCTTTTTCTTCATTACAACAACTGTTACTACAGCTGCGATAACTACTATAGCCGCACCTACAACAATCCAGATAACGGTATTGTTTCCGTCGTTGTTTTCTCCTGTGCTGACATCAGAAGAGGAAGGGGTGCTTTCGGTCTTATCGGATTCGTCCTTGCTTTCGTTGGGAGTGACGGACTCTTCGGGAACGGAAACCTCTTCGGATTCTTCGGGAACAGAGATTTCCTCTTCGCTTACGTCACCGCTGACTTCGCCGCTTTCGGAAATACTTACGTTAAGGGAAGTGTTGGGGGTGGTAAGTGATATCAGGTCTTCGGATTCGGTAAGCTCAGTGTTCTTTACTTCAACAAGGGTATCTACGCCCTTGGAAAGAATCTTGAAGTTTACGGTGCAGGTGATGGGGTTTGTGGTTCCGTGACCTTTTTCGGGGCTGTCAAAAAGCAGGCAGATAAGTACGTTGCCTTCAGCATAAAGCTTGCTCCAACTGTCACCCAGTTCGCCCCATTCTTCGGGGAAGTCCGCTTCAACGTTTTGGAATTCCAAAACAGATTTATCGAAATATACGTTAGAAGATACTGCAACAACACCGTCAGGATCTGTAAAATCAGAATATGTAACGGTCAAAGAAAGGATATCACCCTCAGCTGCATACTCAAGACTTATTTTGCAAGCGTCTGCTGCGGAAGAAACTACAGTGAATGCGGCGCAAATAAGCGCTGCGGAAAGAAGTAATATAAAAGCTTTTTTAAACATATTGTTGTACCTCCGTGTTTAGTATAGTTTATTATATTTGCTTAACTTTGTCAAGTAAAGAATTGCAACAAATGAAAAAATATGCTATAATTTATTTAAAGGAGGCGGCTGTCTATGAAAATTCTGGATGAATTTGAACTTGAAGGCGGTATAGCCATAGAAAACTATTCCGATCTTTGCCAAAACGTATCAGCGGGAGATATTCTTGAGGGAACTCCTTGTACCGAGGGAATGGCATTTTGTGCAGATGGTAAAATCCTTGGGTATTTGTTCGGAGACAGCGCTTTGCTGGCTGTGTACGCATATAACAACGGCTACGGCATTTTTGCCCGCATCACGTCAGTACGCAGGGTGGAAGCTCTTCCCGTGCTGTTCGCTTCCTTACACGCTGTCCACCGCGGTACGGTGTGGGGCAGGGAAAAGGATAAAATAGAGAAGGAGAGCAAAGAATAACGAATATGATTACGGAAACTATTATATATGACCATCAGATACGCGAAGTTAGCCGTAAAACCAAAGAAATTTCTTTCAGTCATGTTATATACGAAGACAATGACGGACTTCATAAGATCAATAAAGAGAAAAGTGAAAAGAACAAAAAAACGACAATTTTCTGACGAAAATTGTCGTTTTATTTGGTGCGGCTGATGGGACTTGAACCCATACGGTTGCCCACACGCCCCTCAAACGTGCGCGTCTGCCTGTTCCGCCACAGCCGCGTGAACATTCACT
>JAGCNA010000240.1 GCA_017646185.1 Clostridia bacterium | reverse complement strand
TTTCGTCAAGTCCTGCCGCCATGTAAAGCGCAAGCGTTTCGTAAGTTCTTTTGCGAAGCTCTGCGGGTACCTGACGCACGGTTATTGCGTGGAGGTCAACTACGCAGTAAAAACACTTATATTCATCAGAGAATTTTGAGAAGTTACGGATTGCGCCGATGTAGTTTCCTATCGTAAGGTTTCCGGACGGCTGAACGCCGGAGAATATTACCTTTTTATCGTTATACATTTTATATTATCCTTTCAGGTTTACAGGCTTGCTTTAAGAGCTTTGATACCCGCAACTATCTGCTCCTCAGAGGGAGTTGCGTAGGTTATGCGGAAAGAATCAGAGGGTGCGGTGGTGTCAGCGTTGAAAGCTGTGCCGGGAACGACAGCAACTTTATTTTTCAGCGCACGCTGAACGTAGTCGTTGAGGTCAACGCCGTCGGGAAGGGTACACCATACGAACAGACCGCCTTCGGGACGGGTGAATTTGATGGTGCCTCCAAGCTCTGCGTCAAGTGTGTCAAGCATGAGACCGCACTTTTTGCGATATATTGCACGGATGCCTTCGATATGCTCGTCAAGGTCGTACTCGGTGATAAAGCGGTGGCACATCATCTGGAAGAACACGTTGGTATGTACGTCTTCAACCTGCTTTGCAACTACCATCTTCTGAACGATAGCGTCGGGAGCGCAGATGTAACCTACACGCATACCTGCGGAAAGAATCTTTGAAAATGAAGAGCAGTAGATAACTATTCCGTCTTCGTCCATAGATTTGAGGGTGGGAAGCTCTTCTCCCGCAAAGCGAAGCTCACCGTAGGGGTTGTCCTCGAGGATCACGATACCGTATTTCTTTGCGATCTCGTAAACGGCACGGCGCTTTTCAAGGGTGGTGGTGATACCTGCGGGATTTTGGAAGGTGGGAATGAGGTAAAGGAGCTTTGCGTTGGGATTCGCTTTGATGGTAGCTTCGAGGATCTCTATGTTGATTCCGTCATCTTCAAGCGGAACACCTACGGTGTTTACGCCGTTTGAACGGAATGCGTTGAGTGCGCCGATGAAGGAGGGGTTTTCTACGATAACGGTATCGCCTTCGTTGCAAAGTACTTTGCACGCAAGCTCGATACCCTGCTGACCGCCGGTAACAACGATGGTGTTATCAAAGTCACGGCCTATATTGAATTTAGTTTTAAGTCTGGTCTTTATGTCTTCTCTGAGTGCGGGGTATCCCTCTGTGATACCGTACTGGAGTGCGGTTACGGGCTCGTTTGCAAATATATCTGCGGATATTTTTGCCATAGCCTCGGTGGGGAAGGATTCGGGTGCGGGATTACCTGCAGCAAATGAGATTATCGTGGGGTCGGAGAGGCTCTTGAATATCTCACGGATAGCGGAGGGCTTAAGAGCTTTCATTTTATTTGAAATATTATATTCCATAACAGTTCTCTTTTCTCTTCTTTCAAAAAATGATTATACGTTATTATTTTACCACAATGTGTAAAAAAATACAAGGGGAGATGCGATAATTATGGGGTTTCGGGGGCGGGAATTTGAGTTTTTTCTTCATTTTTATTATATTATATATATAAAGCGAAAAAGGGGATGGTTTTCGACTCTGACGGTCGAATTTTTGGGAGTTTTGTGTTATGTGCAAAATACACAAAAACTGATGTAAAAATTCGTTAAAACTTCTACAAAAATTTTTGCGATAATTTTTGCTAAAAACTTGCATTTGGCAGTGAAATATGGTACAATAATAAGGCTTGATATGCGTTGAAGCGAAAGGTGGCCGTCTTAGAACGGGGAATTTTCGTGGAGTATGTCCGATATTTTAACCGGGCGACACAAATAAGTACACTACACTTATGATTATCCCGGGATAGTTGTGGGTTGATGCTGGATCTGCAGAGTCCGGATTTTTATAAGGGCGAGCAAGAAACGCACGGTACG
>JAGCNA010000239.1 GCA_017646185.1 Clostridia bacterium | reverse complement strand
TTCTCTTGTGGTCTTGCAAGCTATGTACCAGTATGCGGACGTAGCGATTTTTCCCGCAGAGCCGGTAATAATGTCCATATCCGGCTGAGAGGAAACGATAGTATCGAAATTATCCAGAGTAAGGGTGGATACCGCGTCTGCCGTAAACAGATTTTCGTATCCGTCCACGGAAGAATAATAATATCCGTCATCGGAAGCGAGGGTGGTTATTTTATCCCCCGTAAAGCCTGCTTCAAGACGGGCTATCTCCGCATTGCAGGCGCTTATCTGCATAGCGTAATCGCCAACCGTCTGGGTAAGGGCGTATCTGCGGTTTTCCTGAATCAACAACTCGTCACCGGTGCGTATGGCGGAATCGTAATTACCATTTGAAATGCCAAGCACCAGTTCAAGCACGTGATTGCTTATCTGGGAATCGATTATCTTGTGGTCGGAAACCGAAATTCCGTTACCGACTCCGCTTTTTTCAAGTATTTCTATTCGTTTTTTAAGCTGCTTAATTCTTTCCTGAGCGTTTGCATCCGCCGCTTCGCTGTAGGTAGAGCAAACCTCTTCGCCCTTGGTTACCTTTTCCCCATCCTCTACCGAATAGGAATTGGTGCCAACCGTTCCGGAATTAAGTACGGTTTCATCTCTGAAAAGAAATGCCGTAAGCTCTACCTTTTGATCGGCCTTCTGGAACATTGCATTTTCGGTCTGAACGGTGTCTCCCACCGACAAAACCAGCTGAAGCAAAATATATAAAATTATAGCAACAGATATAAGAGCAGACGCAACCTGCTTTAAAGCGTTTTTAACCATTGTTCGCATATCCTTTTAGCGGCTTCACCGCTGTTTTCTCCCGCAGAAACGGGAACAAGACCGGTCATATGACCGAAATAAGTCGTTTGTCTTTTTGCGTAATTTCGGGTGTGCTGTTTAAGCTTTTCCACACATTCCGCAAGAGAAGCTTCCCCGTCTATATAAGGGAAAAACTCCTTGTATCCAATAGCCTGAGAAGCTGTGGGGGTATTACGCAGCCCTATATTGTCAAGCTCCGTAACCTCCTTCAAAAGTCCCGATTCCATCATAATATCCACTCGTTTGTTAATACGGGAATACATAGTTTCCCGATCGGGCGGAGTAAGATAAAGCATAAGAGATTCGAAGGGCTTGTCCGCTTTTAAGCTTTGCTCAAGAAGGGATTTTGTATTACCGCCGGTTTCGGCTATTTCTATGGCGCGGATAACACGTTTTACGTTGTTGGGGTGTATCTTTTCCGCAGACGCAGGGTCCAATTCCGCAAGCCTTGCGTGAAGCGCCAAAGCGCCGTTTTCCTCTGCAAAGCGCTGATACTCAAGACGTTTTTCTTCGTCTGCCGATTCCGTTTCGTACAGCCTGCCCGAAACCAAGGTTTCTATATACATTCCCGTACCGCCCACAATAACAGGCGTTTTTCCCCGGGAGCAAATATCCTCTACAGCTCGGGTTGCCAAATCGCAAAAGCTTGCTACCGAGAATTTTTCGGAAATATCGAGTATATCTATAAGATGATGGGGTATCCCCTCCCGCTCCGCCATATCGGGCTTTGCGGTACCGATATCCATTCCGCGGTACACCTGCATACTGTCTCCGCTTATGATCTCCCCGTTAAGGCTTTTTGCAAGCTGAATTCCCAAGCCCGTCTTGCCGGATGCGGTGGGACCGAGTATGACGATAACTTTATTTTTCATATCCGTCATATTATAAGCATAGCGTCGCCAAAGGAGAAGAAACGGTATTTTTCTTCAACGGCGGTGTTGTATGCGTTCATTGCGTTTTCGTATCCTGCGAAAGCGCAGATAAGCATAAGCAAAGTGCTTTCCGGCAGGTGGAAATTGGTTATCTGGCAATCCACCGCTTTGAACTTGTATCCGGGGTAGATAAATATTCCCGTTTCACCTTCGAAAGGATGCACCACACCGTTTTCATCGGTAACAGATTCAAGGGTGCGGGTGCTGGTAGTTCCCACGGAAATAATTCTTCCTCCCGCTTTGCGGCTGTCATTTATACGCTGTGCCGTTTCGGGGGTGACCTTTATATACTCGGTGTGCATTTTATGGTCGGTTATAACGTCCTCTTTTACGGGACGGAAGGTACCGAGCCCCACGTGCAGGAGAACCTTTTCCACATTCACGCCCATAGCCTGAATTTTTTCAAGAAGCTCGGGAGTGAAATGCAAGCCTGCGGTAGGTGCGGCGGCAGACCCTTCATGAGCGGCGTATACCGTTTGGTAACGGTTTTTATCCTCCAGCCTTTGAGTTATATAAGGAGGCAGAGGCATTGTGCCGATTTTATCGAGTATTTCGGGAAAAACTCCGTTATATGTAAAGCGTATCTCACGGGTACCGCCCTCACAAACGTTTATTACCTCACCCGTAAGCTCGCCGTTGCCGTATACAACGGTATCGCCAACGCCCGTCTTTTTGCCGGGACGTGTAAGACATTCCCACACTTCCCCCTCTTTGTCCTTTACGGGATGCAGGAGGACGGTTTCTATATCACCTGCTCGTTTGGGATTAACACCGAAAATACGGGCAGGTATAACCTTGGTATCGTTAATGACCAAAGTATCTCCGGGGCGCAGGAATTCGGTTATATCGCAAAAATGCTTGTGGGTGATTTTACCGCTTGACTTATCAAGCACCAGCATTCGGGACATATCACGTTTATCCGACGGTGTCTGGGCAATAAGCTCCTCCGGAAGGTGGTAAAAATATGTATTTAATCTGGTAAGATCCATTATCAAACTATCCTTATAAAGCATAAAATGTGTACAGTAACCCACTGTGAATTTACTCTTTATTATACAATATTTTTATTCTGTTGTAAAGACCGTTAACGCAGGAAAGAGAGATATTTTTATGAAAAAACTTCCCATTTTTGTCGGCACGGGTACGGCTATGATAACTCCCTTCAAAAAAGACCTGAGCGTTGATTACGAAGCGCTGAAAAGACTTGCGGAAATTCAGTTAAAAGCAGGCGTGGGAGCTTTGATAATGTGCGGCACCACAGGAGAATCCAGTACGCTGGAACGTGAAGAAAAGGCGGAAATTATTCGTATAATCAAAGATTTTGTTAAAAACGACTGCGCAGTTATAGCAGGCACCGGATGCAATAACACGAAAAACGCTTTGATTTTTACGCAGGACGCATACGAGGCGGGTGCAGACGGAATTCTGGCGGTTACGCCGTATTACAACAAAACCACGCAAGACGGGATAATAAGGTATTATAAAGATATCTGCGGTGTGTCCCCGCTCCCCGTTATAGCATACAACGTGCCTTCCAGAACGGGAGTAAATATACTGCCGTCCACCGCCAAAGAGCTTTGGAATATTAAAAATCTTAACGGCATAAAAGAAGCCTGCGGAAACATGGGGCAGATAACCGAGCTTAAATCTCTTTGCGGAGAAATGCACCTTTATTCGGGAAGCGACGAAATTAACCTGCCCATACTTTCGGTAGGCGGAATCGGACTTATATCGGTAGTATCCAACGCCCTGCCCGAAAAAACCCAGGAAATGTGCAACAGATGGTTCGAGGGAGACACCAAGGGCGCTTTAAAGATACAGCTTGCCTTAATGCCCTTGATAAAACAGCTTTTTTCCTCTGTTAACCCCATACCCATAAAGAAATATTTATATGAAAAAGGGCTGACAGAGTACACGCTCCGTCCGCCCTTGTATGCGGAATAATTTATTTTTCCAAAAAGATACGCATAAGATCGGGTCCGGTAGGAACATACATTCCGTCCTTCGCCTCTGCTTCGGTATACTGTCTGACAGGATATACCTGACGGCGGCTGTCATAAATAATAAAGGGTACCTCGCCTCTTGCGTGGGTGCGGGTGGAAACGGGAGTATAATGGTCGGGCATAAATAAAATGCGGTAATCTTCGCCGTATGAATTGAGAAAATCAAGCATAGGCGCCATTATTTCGGAATCCAATTTTTCTATAGCGGTCTTTTTGCCCACGGGGTTGCCCTGATGACCGTATTCATCCGGCGCTTCTACGTGGAGATACACAAAGTCTTTTCCCGAAAGGAATTGATATTCCGCCGCTTTTTCCTTTGCACGGTAATCCGTGTCCGTACCGCCGGTAGCACCTTTTACGGAGGGGACCTCCATGCCTGCGCACAGACCTATTCCCTTTATAAGATCGACTGCGCAAACCACGGCGCCGTCAAGCCCGAAGGTTTCCTTAAAGGAAGGCAGTGCGGGGTTTTTACCGGGGCTCCACAGCCAGATGGAATTTGCTTTTTTCTTTCCCTCTGCTGCACGTTTAAGGTTTACGGGATGGTTTTCCAACAGATCTCTGGAGCGTCTCTGCAAGGAAAGATAAGGTTCGGGAGGCAGATATTCACCGATATACTGTCCCATAATATCGTGAGGACGGGTGAAATCTCTGAATCCGTTCCAGGTATCCGTAATAAAGCAATGGCGGTATGAGATACCCGTGAAAATACGGTCGGAGGTTTCGGAAAGAAGATTTTTATCCAGATACTCTATAAGCTCACGGGCTTCGGAAGTGGTTATCTCCCCTGCCGTGTTATCATCCATAATTAAATTTTCGTATTCTCCCTCTCCGCTCAAATACACAAGATTGGCGCGTATTGCCGCCTGATCCTTACCCAAGGTAATTCCAAGGCTTACCGCCTCCAAAGGAGATCTGCCTGCAGAATATATTTCGGGAGGATAACCGAGGATAGAAAGGTTGGCGGTATCGGATTCGGGCACCATATGGTCGGGCACGGTTTTACACAAGCCCATTATTCCGCCGGAGGCAAGACGGTCGATAGTAGGCTTATGCGCCGCCTCCAATGGGGTTTTATTATCAAGCTCACGGCAGGCGTAATCCGCCATACCGTCGCCAAGGCAAACAAAATATTTCATAAAAACAAAACTCTTTTCAAAAAGAAATTAAAACCAAAGTTGACAACACTGAAAAATAGTTATATACTTACTTCACGGAGGTGATACCGTGAAGATTGCAGTAGTAGGATCCAGAAGTATAAAAAACGCTGATATTTCCCAATATATTCCCAAAGAAGCCACAGAGATAATTACCGGCGGCGCTGTGGGAGTTGACAAACTGGCAGAACGGGAAGCCCGTTTGAGAGGAATTCCTCTTACCGTATACAAGCCGGATTACGAAACCCACGGAAAAAGCGCACCTCTTGTGCGGAACAAGCTTATTGCGGAAAGCTGTGATATGCTGATCGCATTTTGGGACGGATCTTCACGTGGAACCGTTTTCACCTGGCGGTATGCCGATAAATTGGGAAAACCCGTAAAAATATACAAGCTGATATAAATTCACCCCAAGAAGCCGACCGCTCCTTGGGGTGTTTTGTATTGCGGTAAGGGTTACTTGATATATACAATCTCACCGTGCTTATCTGCGCTTTCCATTTCTGCCAAAGCGATCTTTACGGTATCGCGGGCAGATTCGGGGGTAGCTCTGTCGATCTTGCCGCCTGCAAGCAGGGTGTCTGCAAAATACTTAAGCTCGGTATAATAGAAGTTTTCGGTATCATATTCGGGAGTAACGTTTTTACCCTCGGTATCTATTACGCGGAGACCGTTTTCATCAAACCAAACGGTAGCCTTTTCAAGGTTAACACGGAAGATCTGATAAAATCCGTTGCCCTTAAGAGTCCAGTCGTTCTGGGCGTTAACGGGCATCATATCCTCGTAGATATAGTTGGTGGAACAGCAATCGTATGCGCTTTCGGGGAATACGGTATAACCGTTGGTGGTAACAGCCTTGGGCATACCGAAGATGTGGTTAACTGCGTCAACATCGTGAACGTGCTGATCAAACAAAGCTCCGCCGCCCTTTTCACGCTTAAGAAGCCAGTTTTCATAAGACCACAGAGGAGTTCCGCCGCCGCGGAAGAAAAATGCGGAATATGCCTTGCCGTATTCGCCGGAGGAAACGATCTTCTTTATGGTATCGTACTGACCTGCAAAACGGAGGCACTGACCGATCATAAGATTTTTGCCGGTACGGCGTGCGGTTTCGATCATTTTTTCGCACTCTTCAACAGAGGGAGCCATAGGCTTTTCGCATATAACGTTTACACCTGCTTCGAGACACTTGCAGGTGCCCCAGCAATGGAGATATGTAGGCAGAGCGATAGTAACCATATCCAGCTCTTCCTTAGCCAGCATTTCGTCAAGATCGGTATAAAGGTTGAAGGAAGCGAAATCGTATCCGTCTGCACCTACTTCGCCGATATTGAAATCTGCTTTATAGTTGGTAAACTTTTTCTCGTCAACATCACAAAGAGCAACAACCTTTATGGGGTATCCCTCTTTTTCAAGACGAAGGTAATTATCAAGATGTCCGCGGCCCATAGAGCCGATGCCGATCATAGCGGCGCGAAGAACTTTACTCATTTTTCAAAACTCCTTAAAGATTCATTATAATATCCATATCTGCGGAGAACATCTCAACAGCATGCTTGGTGGTCATACCTTCCTCGGGCCACATTTCTGCGGAAACGGGTCCTTCGTATCCAGCGGCACGGAGGCAATCAAAGGTAGTCTTCCAATCAATGGTTCCCTGTCTGAGATAAACAAACTGACCGCTTGCTTTATCAAAGCCCTTAATATGTACACGGCGTATCTTTTCGCCCAGAGCTTCTACCCAGTGAGATTGGAAACCGTCACGCTCGATATTGCCTGCATCAAAATATGCTCCTACGCCTTCTCCGCACTCGTCCACAAAACGGCGCATTTCAAGAGGAGAAAGAAGGAATTTGTTCCATACGTTTTCTATTGCAAGAACAACGCCCTTTGCTGCGGCTTCCTTGCCCAGAACCTTAAGACAGCTTTGTGCGTTTTCGTATGCGGTTTTATAGCTAACCTGCTCGTTTACCACGCCGGGAACAACCAAAACGGTATCCATACCCAAAACTTCGCAAACGTGGATCATTTTGCGGATAACTTCCATACCTGCTTCTCTTACAGCGGGATCGAGATCGGTAAGACACTTGGACCACAGCTCTGCGGAAACTATGCCAACGGGAGTGATGCCGTGTTTTTTCGCCAGTTCGCCTACTGCCAGAATTTCTTCATCGTCTGCGCCGTTCCAGATATTGGGATAGGTCTGACGGGAAGAATACATATTAAGCTCTGCGTAATCAAAGCCTGCGGCTTTAACTTCGGCAAACACCTCGTCAAGAGGAACAGATTCGGGATAAGTACAAATGTTAATAGATTTAAGCATATTTTTCACCCTAAAATTAAGATAAATTAAAAATTCTTGCTAAAAAAGGGCGTGTCAAAAGACAGCCCTTTTAAGGTTTGTAAAATTATTCGCAATCGTCCTCGTCGCAGCAGCAATCACAATCA
>JAGCNA010000026.1 GCA_017646185.1 Clostridia bacterium | reverse complement strand
TTTATCGCTTTTGCTACACGGTCAAGCATTTCCGTTTCTTCCGTGCCCAATTCGCCTATCTCTGTGGTGGAGGCGGTGTTTATGTTATCTCTCACCATTTCGTCGGAGTTCATTCCCGAAAGCACCACGGTTATTTCCGGCTGGTTCCACAGCCACTTGAACGCCCATTGTGCGGGAGTGTGCTTTATCTTGTATTCGGAAAAGATACGCTTCGCCTCGTCGGGCAAGCGTTTTACCAGCTTTCCGCCTCGCAGAGGCTCCATTATCATTACCGCCATACCTTTTTCGTGGGCATAGCGCAGTCCTCTACGTCCCGCTTGGGTGTGCTCGTCCATATAATTATACTGTATAAGACACATGTCCCAATCGTATGTGTCTACCAATTTGCAAAACATATCCGAATTACCGTGGTAAGAAAAGCCGATCTGCTTTATTTCACCGGTTTTCTTTTTTTCGGCTATCCATTCTTCTATGCCCAGCCCTTTAAGCCGTTCCCATGTATCCGTATCCGTGAGCATGTGCATAAGATAAAAATCCACGTAATCGGTGCGAAGCCGCTTTAACTCCTCGTAAAACAGCTTGTCCAGCCCCTCGCGGCTTTTTATAAGATAATGGGGAAGCTTGGTGGCAATATTCACCTTGGAACGGATACCGTTTTTCTCCAGTATCTCGCCCAACGCAGATTCGCTGCCGGGATAAATGTATGCAGTATCAAAATAATTTATTCCGTTTTCATAGGCTGTCATTATCTCCCGTTCGGTTTCTTTTATATCCGTTATTCCCATTTTGGATGGGAACCGCATACATCCGAACCCCAGCACAGACAGCTCGTTTCCGTTTTTATCCTTGCGATAATTCATTCTGCCATCTCCGTTTTTTTCGTATTGAATATATTGTAACATATATATTTCCTCAACGCAACGGTTAAGTGCAGACACCGAAAAATAAAAAACACATTTCTGATTGAATAATGCGTTTTGTTGTGTTATAATGACTTATCTTGAAAGTTTATCGGGTATTTAAAATGAATTACACTGTAAAAAAGACATTATCCATTCTCATTCTTATACTCACCGCTTTTGTATGGGGTGTAGCTTTTGTGGCACAGCGTCAGGGAACCAATATAGGTCCCTTCACTCTGCTTGCCGCCCGTTCCTTCCTGGGCAGTATAGCGTTGCTTCCCATTATAGGTATACAATCCCTTTTCGGTACAAAGAAAAAAACAACGGCGGTTACCAAAACTCTGTGGAAGGGCGGTATTCTGTGCGGTATCGCTTTGGCTGTTGCCAGCGCATTACAACAGATCGGTATTGCGGATACCACCGCAGGCAAAGCAGGATTTATTACGGCGTTGTATATAGTTTTGGTTCCCATTATCGGAATTTTCTTCAAACGCAAGGCTTCTTTCCCCGTGTGGATCGGCGTTGCGGTGGCAACCGTAGGTATGTATTTCCTTTGCGTGGAAGGGGGATTTTCTATTGCCAAAGGAGATTATTTCATTCTCGGCTGTGCTCTTTGCTTTTCGGTGCAGATAATGCTTGTAGATCATTTTGCCCCTAAGGTAGACGGGGTAAAGCTTGCCTGCATCCAATTTTTCACCTGCGGTGTGGTAAGCCTTGTTCCCGCGCTTATTTTTGAGCATCCCACCATCGCAGTATTGCAAAGCGCTTGGATGCCCATTCTCTATCTGGGTCTGGTTTCCTCCGGCGTGGGCTATACTTTGCAGATCGTCGGTCAGAAAAACGTGCCCCCCGCCTTGGCATCTCTTATAATGAGCTTAGAATCGGTTTTTGCAGTTCTCTCCGGTTGGCTTATCCTGCAGGAAACTCTCTCCAAACGGGAAATGCTGGGCTGTGCTTTGATGTTTATAGCAATAGTTCTTGCGCAAATAAATCCCAAAAAGGAGAAATGATATGTATACGCTGCCTCATTTTATCTGGCTTGCTGTTTGTGTAGTTTTTATAACCGTTGCTACAGTCCTGCTCAGAAAATATAACCCGCCTTTTAAAAAGGTAATGTCTTGGGCGTGCGTGGCGGCTGTGGTTTCCGAACTGGTAAAGACCTTTTCCGTAATCCAGCTTGTACCCTCTGCAGACGGTGCCAAATCCTACGTGTTTTTGGATACTACCAATCTCCCTCTGCACCTTTGCTCGATCCAGATCATATTTATATTTTATTTACGCTTCGCCAAGGACGGTAAATTAAAAGAAATATTACACGCTTTTATGTACCCTACATGCACTATCGGCGCGTTTATAGCAATTTTATTGCCCTCCATCTTTACCGACGGAGTTACTTTGTCCGAAGCGTTTTTAAGCGGACATCCCTACGAATATTTCCTTTACCACTCCGTGCTGGTAATTCTGGGCTTGCATATTTACTATACGCATAAAGATGTTCTGCGTCCCAAGCATTATTTTACCACCATGGGTGCTTTGGGTGCCTTGGCGTTTGTTTCTCTTTATTTAAACTCTATGTTTGCAGATCCCGTATACGAAAACGGCACGCTTGTAAGTGTTGAAAACACAAACAATTTCTTCTTTACATATGGCTTTGTTATCGACTTGGGCTTTACGGAGATATGGCATTGGTATATATACCTTGCCGCAATTTTCACATTAGCCTGCCTGCTTGTGGCATTGTTCTATATCCCTGTGTTCGTAAGATACTTTAAAGCAAAAAAACAAAGTAATTAAGGATATTTTTTTAGATATGCAAAAGAAAAAGCTTTCACCTGCGGTGTGGCTTTGCGCACTGCTGTCCCTTTTGTATTTCACCAGTTATATTACCCGTCTTAATTTTTCCGCTTCTATTGCGGAAATGGTAAGTGTAGGTGTTTTTACCAAAACTCAAGGCGGAGTTATCGGTACCGCTTTGTTTTTCACATACGGATTCGGACAGATTGTCAGCGGTATTCTAAGCGATAAATTCGACCCCGGTAAAATAGTCGCTGTAGGCTTGGTGCTTACGGCTGTGTGCAACCTGCTTTTTGCCTTTTCAAACAGCGTTGCTGTTATGGCAGTGCTGTGGGGCGTTAACGGCTTCGCACAGGCACTTTTCTGGCCCCCTATCGTTCGTATACTTTCTTATTATTTCGACGATTCGGGCTACGCAAAGGGCAATCTGGCGGTGTCCTACGCCTGCCACGGCGCAACAATACTTATATATCTTATCGTTCCCTTCGGAATAAAGGTGGCGGATTGGCGCTTTTCCTTTTTCTTAGGTGCTTTGTTCGCCGCTTTAGTGCTTATCGTGTGGTGTGCAGGATATTGGCGCTTGGTTTCCAAAATGGATAAAGCGGTCGAAAGGGAAGGCAAGGTATCGCCTTCGGCTCCCACGCCTCTTTTCAAAACCCTTGCCGCTTCGGGCGTACTGCTCATCCTTGTGGCAATCGCCTTGCAGGGCTACCTCAAGGACGGTATCCAGTCCTGGCTTCCCACATTCTTTACCGAAGTGTTTGAAATGGATTCCTCCCGCGCCATACTTATGAATATGGTAGTGCCCGTTTCCAGCATTATCTTTGTTTCATTTGCAACGGTGCTGTTCAGAAAGGTGTTCAAAAACGAGCTTGCGGAATCCATATTTTTGTTTTCCATAACAGCGGTGCTGTCGCTGTTGGTTTCCGTGTTCTACACAAAATCCCCCGCCGTTACCTTGGTGCTGTCCGCCCTCATAATCGGTTGCGCCCACGGCATAAATACAATGCTTATCAGCTTTTTGCCCCGCAGGTTTGAGCGTATCGGAAAAGCCGCAACCGTGGGCGGTATCTGCAACGCCTCCGTGTACGTGGGAAGCGCCGCTTCGTCTTACGGTATTGCGCTTATCGCCACCAACGTGGGCTGGGCTGCCACTCTTATTTCTTGGGGAATAATAGCTTTTGCTGGTATTGTAGTGTGTATCATCGCACTTCCCCGTTGGAAAAAGTATATCAAAACCTGAATTAAAATAACAATTTTGTATTGACAAAACGCACTTATTGTGATATTCTTATGAAGTCGGTTTTGCCGATACAAATGTGGTCCGGTAGTTCAGTTGGTTAGAACGCCAGCCTGTCACGCTGGAGGTCGTGGGTTCGAGCCCCATCCGGATCGCCATTTTTATAGGGGTATAGCTCAGTTGGTAGAGTCGCGGTCTCCAAAACCGTTGGTCGTGGGTTCAAGTCCTACTGCCCCTGCCACGCAGAAAACCCGCATGAATCCTTGATTCTTGCGGGTTTTTGCTTTTTCATTTTCTGCGATCCACGGTCCACAAAATCTCAC
>JAGCNA010000238.1 GCA_017646185.1 Clostridia bacterium | reverse complement strand
TTATCTCTTGGAGAACTGGCTTGCGCGACGAGCAGCTTTGAGACCGTACTTCTTTCTTTCCTTCATACGAGGGTCACGAGTGAGAAGACCAGCCTTCTTGAGAGAAGGACGGTATGCAGCTTCATCTGCCTGAGTAAGAGCACGTGCGATACCGTGTCTTACAGCGCCTGCCTGACCGGAAATACCGCCGCCGTTAACTTTGCAGATAACGTCGAACTTACCGAGAGTGTTGGTAACGTTGAAAGGCTGACGAACTACCAGCTTAAGGGTTTCAAGACCGAAATAATCGTCTATATCTCTGCCGTTAACGGTGATAACGCCGGTACCGGGAACGATACGTACTCTTGCAACACTGGACTTTCTTCTGCCGGTGCCGTAGAAATAGGGTTTTGCGGGTGTATAAGTCATTGTTTTGCTCCTCCTATTACTTTACTTCAACAACGATAGGCTGCTGAGCCTGCTGTTCGTGTTCTGCGCCCTTGTATACTCTGAGGCGAGCAAAGGATGCGTCACCCAGCTTGTTCTTGGGAAGCATACCCTTAACTGCAAGGGATACAACCATTTCGGGCTTGGTTCTCATAAGAGTGCTGTACTTAACAGCCTTGAGACCGCCTACGTAGCCGCTGTGATGATAATAGGTCTTCTGTTCGAGTTTTTTGCCGGTGAGAACTACCTTCTCTGCGTTGATGACGATAACGCAATCGCCGCAATCAACGTGAGGGGTGTATTCGGGCTTATGCTTACCGTTAAGGATGGTAGCAGCGGTAACAGCAACCTTACCGAGGGTCTTGCCTGCGGCGTCGATTACATACCACTTGCGGTTCACATCTTCGGTTCTGAGCATGAATGTGGACATGGAAAATTCCTCCGTTTTTATACTATCTTTTTTCGTGCCTTGCCATTATACCACGCAAAAATAAAATGTCAATAGGTTTTTTGTAATTTTTTTAAGTTTTCTTTATTTTTCTTTCATTTTCTTTAATTTTCTTTAATTTTGTAAAACGCAAAATACTTTTTTGCGCCTTTTATGTTGATTTTATTAAAAACCCATTGTATAATACCCTTGAAAGGCTGGGAAAACAATGCTTGAATTTGACGGAATACAAAAAATGCTGGGTTACACCCGCCGCGCCTGCGCGGATTATAATATGATCGAGGACGGAGACAGGATAGCTATCGGCGTTTCCGGCGGCAAGGATTCACTTGCTCTGCTTTGCTTTTTGGCAAAGCTTAAACGGTTTTACGAAAAGAAATACGAAATTGTTGCCATTACCCTTGATGCGGGATTTCCCGGCGCAGACCTTTCAAACATAAGCAATCTTTGCAAAGATTTGGAGATAGAGCATCATATTATCCCTACGGATATTTACGATATAGTATTTAACATAAGGAAGGAAAAGTTCCCCTGCTCCTTGTGCGCAAACCTGCGCAGAGGGGCGCTTAACACCGCCGCAAAGGAGCTCGGTTGCAACAAGGTGGCGTTGGGTCACCATTTTGACGATACGGTGGAAACTATGCTGATGAATCTGTTTATCGAAGGCAGGTTCGGCTGTTTTTCCCCCGTAACATTCCTTGACCGTATCGGCGTAACGGTAATCCGTCCCCTTATTTACTGCCCCGAAAAAGAGATTATAGGTTTTATAAACAAAAACAAAATTGCAGTTTCCCCCAAGTACTGCCCTGCAGACGGAACAACACGCCGTGAGGACACCAAAAAAATGCTGGAGGAAATGTCCAAAAACGACAGACACTTAAAAACCAGGCTTTTCGGCGCCCTTGAGCGAAGCGGAAAGGACGGATGGAGCGTACATGAAAGACAGCGCAGAACGAAATCCGAAAAAGATCCGAAATAGGCTGACAGACCTGTTCTTCGCCCCCTTTTGCTGTTCCTGCGGGGACAGAGCGGCAGACAGCACACTTCCCTTTTGCAAGGATTGTATTAAGGATTTTCAGGTTTCCCTTGTAAAGGAATGTCCCGAATGCGGTTGTAAAAGAAGCGGCTGCTCCTGCGAAAAAAGCTCAAACACCGTGTTTTTGTTTTACTACCACACCAAAGGGGAAAAGCGGATAATACTTAATCTTAAACAAAATCCCGATAAACGCACCGCCCGTTTTCTGGGAAAATTATTGGCGGAAAAGGTTAAACGGGAAAAGAGCGTGGGGTTTGATTGCGTAACCTACGTACCCAGAAGCCCCAAAAACGTGAGAATTCACGGCGGCGACCAATCAAAGCTTATAGCCGCAGGGGTGGCAGAGGGCTTGGGAATTCCGTTAAAGCCCCTTCTTGCGCGCCGTGAAAAGCGTGCTTCCGACCAAAAGCTTTTGGACGCTGTGGAAAGAAGAAAAAACGTAAAAAACACATTCTTTCCCGCAAAAGAAGCGGCCGATTACCGCAGAGTACTGCTTGTTGACGACGTTACCACCACCGGCTCCACCATTGACGAATGCGCGGATATATTGCGTGAAGCAGGCGTTAAGCAGGTTGTAAAAGCAGTATTGGCAAGAACACCGTAACAAAAAATCGCCCCAAGAAGCTAACAATAAAGCTTCTTGGGGTTACTTTTATTATTCGTTAATTATCAACCAAAGAAGGAGAATGCCACGAATGCAGAGGACATAAGAGAAGCAACCAGAGATACAACAGTGATCTGGGTGTTGATGGAAGGACCTGCAGTATCCTTGAAGGGATCGCCTACAGTATCACCGATAACTGCTGCTTTGTGAGCTTCGCTGCCCTTGCCGCCTTCGTGGCCCGCATCAACGTACTTCTTGGAGTTATCCCACAAGCCGCCTGCGTTGGACATAAAGAGGGAGAGAAGCAGACCGGAAACGATGTTACCCAGCAGGAAGCCGCCTACTGCGGTAGGGCCGCCGATAAAGCCAACCGCAACGGTTGCAAGGATTGCAACCAAACCTGCGGGAATAAGCTCACGGAGCGCACCTGTGGTAGCAACATCGATACACTTATCGTATTCGGGCTTAACGCCTTCCTTGCCTTCCTTAAGGCCGACGATGGTGTTGAACTGACGGTGGATTTCCGCAACCATCTTCTGTGCGTTCTTATCAACGCCGAGGATGAGCATTGCGGAGAATACTGCGGGAACTGCGGCACCAACAAGAATACCGAAGAACACGGTGGGATTCATAATATCGAAGCCGGTGATGTTTGCACCTGCGGCGTTTGCTTCGGACATAAAGGTGCCCAGCAAAGAGATAACGGTAAGACCTGCCGCACCGATAGAGAAGCCCTTGGTAACCGCCTTAACAGTGTTACCTGCGGAGTCAAGCTCATCTGCTACACGGATAGCCTCTTCACCCAAGCCGCCCATTTCTGCAAGACCGCGGGCGTTATCAACAATAGGACCGTATGCGTCATTGGAAATGATCATAGCAACGATGGAAAGCATACCGACTGCTGCCATGGAAATACCAAACAGAGGATAGTTTGCGCCGTAAGTTTCGATAAGAGCTTCGGTACCGCAGATCTTGTAAGCCGCCAGTGCGGAAATAGCGATACCGATCATTGCGGGAAGTGCGGAGATAAAGCCGTAAGATACGCCGGAAAGAACGGTGAATGCGGGACCGCTCTTGGAAGCGTGAGCAACCTTCTTTACGATAGGCTTGGTATCGTCGGTAAAGTAGTCGGTAGCGAGACCGATAATAACACCTACAACGAGACCAATGGTAGCACAGCCCCAGATATGCCAGGAGAAACCAAACAATGCGGTTGCGCCTGCGGTGAGAGCCATAAATACTGCGGAAGTTACGTATGTAGAAGAGTTAAGCGCACCGGTAGGCGTGCCTTTCTTGGTAATACGAGCAGTAGCAATACCGATAATAGAAGCGAGAAGACCGAGAGCGGCATAGCAAAGAACCATGATAACGTTCTTATCGTCACCGCCGGTAAGAGTCTGGGCAATAACGAGTGCGGAAGTGAGAGATGCAACGTTGGAATCGAAAAGGTCGGCGCCCATACCTGCAACGTCGCCTACGTTGTCACCAACGTTATCTGCGATAACTGCGGGGTTACGGGGGTCGTCTTCTGCGATGCCAAGCTCAACCTTACCGGTAAGGTCGGCTGCAACGTCAGCAGTCTTGGTAAAGATACCGCCGCCTGCCTTTGCAAACAGAGCAAGAGAGGAAGCACCGAAAGAGAAGCCGAGCAGAATGGAAGCTTCTTTAACGATAGCCAAAACTGCGGCAACGCCCAAAACGGCGAAACCAACTACGAGCAGACCCATTACGGAACCGCCGCGGAAGCCGATAAGGAACGCGGGCTTTATACCTCTTTTTGCAGCTTCTGCAGATCTGCCATTGGAAAGAGAAGCAACTACGAGACCCAATTTACCTGCGATAGCGGAAAGCACGGTACCGCCGATGTAAGAAACAGCCATAGCTACGTTCTTCCACCAGTTTTCGCCTGCTTTCCAGATGGGAGTGGGAAGGAATACTGCAATGAGTACTGCAATAATTGCGGCAAAGATAGCAAGAATCTTGTATTCTCTGCGCATAAAGGTGTTGGCGCCGTCACGAATGAGGCCTGCAACTTCGGTAATTCTTTTGTTTTCCTGCGGCTGGCGCTTTACCCAAAAATAAAGGTATGCAGCGAAAACAAAAGCGATGGCGGAAACCAAAACGGAAACGCCATAGAACATTGTTAAGGTAGGTGTCATAAACAACCCTCCGAAAAATATTTTTTTCGAAAACTGCGCGACGTCTGTCCTTCCCCAAAATATAAAAAACAAAAAATGCGGCAAAACCTGAACTTTTTTAATAAAGCTCGGGTTCTGCCGCATCACGTTGCTTCTTTCGTATACAAGATATTGCTTTTGCAAAAAAATAAGCCGCTTAAAAAGCGGCTCTGTCTTATACACTACACGAATACAGATCATAAACTGACCTGTCCGTTAAATCGAGATAAACCGACAAACCGAAGTTTGATCGGTGACAGACTCCACCACTTATTTCGATCGTGGACGATAATAACATATTAAAAATCCAATGTCAATAGAACAGCTTTCAAAATATTTTTTTCGTATCTTTGCACATATTTGCTTTATTTATTAATAAAATATTGTTTATTATTCGATGCCATTGGCACACCGAGTACCGTTTCAGACAAATTCTCCACCGAGCATCCCTTATGTTTTCATAATGAAAATCAAGACCACCGGTTGAACCGGTGGCCTTGATTTGTTTTTTGGTATACAAAAAAATTATTCCGCTTCCGACTGTTTTTCGACAGCGCGCCTCCAGCAGCTGTGGCACATAGCAACGTAAGAATCGTTACCTCCGATCATTATCTGCCCGCCGTCGGTAAGGACTTTGCCGCTTCCGTCAATACGGGCGTTTACGATCGCCTTCTTTCCGCAAGCGCATATGGTCTTGATCTCGGTAATGGAATCCGCCACCTCAAACAGTCGCATACTGCCTTCGAACATATGTGTAAGAAAATCCGTACGCAAGCCGAAGCAAAGGACGGGAATATCGTATTCGTCTACGATACGCCTGAGCTGATCCACCTGCGCCGAAGTGAAAAACTGACATTCATCCGCAATAATAACGTGAATATCCTGTCCGGCTTTGTATTCAGCCAGCAGATCGGTTTGAGGCCAGACGGCATATCCCTCTGCTTCCAGTCCGATACGGGAACGAACAGTCCCCACCCCGTCACGTGTATCCAGTGAGGGCTTGATAAGCCAGACCTTCATTCCCCGTTCCTCGTAGTTGAATTTGGTGATAAGGGCGCTCGCCGTTTTGGAAGACCCCATCGCCCCGTATTTAAAATAAAGCTTTGCCATACAATCGCCTCGTTTTATAATGTAAAATTTAAAGAAAAACTATTTCCGCCGTTTCTCCCCGTTCTAAATTCATTTCCAAAACTCCTTGGAAAACGGTATTCGGTTTTGCCGTTATTATTCGGCTTTCGGGGAGCTTCATACGAAGAACGTTTTTATTATCCGACGTGATACAGACCTTGGAAACCTTGGAGTTTTCCCAGAAAATATCAAATACAAACCCGCCTCTGGCTCTCAAGCCCTTTACGAAGCCCTTTTTCCAGCTTGGGGGAAGGGCGGGAAGAAGCTCTACCGTTCTTCGGTTCGGGCTTCCTTCGTGGCTTTGAATAAGCATTTCCGTAACACCGGCAACAGCGCCGAAGTTTCCGTCGATCTGGAAAGGAGGATGCATATCAAACAGATTTTCGGCAGTAGAAAGCTTTAAAAGCTGTTTAAGATGCTCTCCTGCGGAAAAGCCGTTTTTGAGTCTGGCATAAAAATTTATTACCCACGCTCTGGACCAGCCCGTTGCCGCGCCCCCGTGGGAAAGACGTCTTTCGATAGTCTTTTTTGCGGCACCGAATATTTCGGGTTCGGATTTGTTTATGGTTTCGCCGGGGTACAAGCCGAAAAGATGGGAAATATGACGGTGGCCCGGCTCACATTCCTCGTAATCCTTTATCCATTCGCAGATAGTTCCGTATTTTTCGCTTATACGCAAGGGAGGAAGCTTTGATAAAGCCGCTTCCAAGACTTTGGCCAATTCCCTTTCCCTGCCCAAAAGGGTGCAGGCGAAGGAGGTTTTGAAAAACAGTTCACGGATTATCTGGGAATCCATAGTGGCACTGTATGCAAACATGCCGGATTTCCGTTCCCCGTTTTCGGTGTAATAAAACCAATTTTCGGGGGAATTTGAGGGGGCGGTATGCAAAACACCGTCTTTTTCCGTTAAAAAATCCAGCAAAAATTCGCAAGAGCCTTTTAAAACGGGGAATATTTCCTCAAGATACTCCATTTCTTGGGTGAATTCGTAATGGTCCCAAAGGTTTAAGCAAAGCCAAGGCCCTGCCATGGGGAAAAATCCGCACCCCACCGAATCGTGAACACCGGTCCTGCCGAAAATATCGCTGGTGTGATTACACACCCAGCCCTTTGCCCCGAACAGCTTTTGCGAAGTCTCTCTGCCGAATTCGCTCAGCTTTTTTACGTAATTTGAAAAAGGCAAAAAGGCTTCGGACATATTGGTGTTATCCGCACACCAATAGTTCATTTGCAAATTGATGTTGGTATGGTAATCGCTTCCCCAAGGAGGTCTGAACCCGTTGCACCAAATTCCTTGCAGATTTGCGGGAAGTGCGGCATTGCCACCTGAGCATGACAAAAGCAGATATCTGCCGAAATTATAATACAGGCAAATAAGGTCAAGGTCATCCGCATCCTCTTCCGTAACACGGCGCAGGCGTTCGTCTGTGGGCACTGTTTCAAGAGTATCGGCTTCCAATTCAAAGCACACCTTATCAAAGCGAGCCTTGTGGTCGAGGATATGAATATCCCTTATTTCTTTGTAATCGGCATCAAGAGCTTTACAAATAGTATCTGTGTTGCGTTTTTGATAATCTATGCTGTTGTCGAAATCAAATTTTTCTATATCGTATGTGGTGGAAAATGCGGCGTAAATGACCATTTCCGTGGCATCGGAAGCGGTGATGCCATTTTGATCGTTAACCATACTGCCGTTTGAAAGCACGCAAAGACGTGCGCCGAATTTCATTCCCAAAAATTCCTCGCCGTAATATTCGTGGGCGGGGCAGAATATTTGTCCGTCCAGTAAAAGGGTGTCCGTATCGGGGGCGGCAGTAACCGCATCCTGCCCGCGCTCCATAGAAACGCGGCAGGAAAAATTGCCGTTTTCCGTTTTGAGCTTGTATACAAGGCAATCGTATTTTTCGCTTATAAAGGTTTCACTGCGGTATGAAACGCCGTTTTTTACGTAGGAAACCGTGGCGACGGCTTTGCCCAAGTCCAGCTCCTTGCGGTAATCGGTGTAATCGCTTTTATCCGCAAAATCTATAAATATTTCCCCAAAGCTTTCGTAAAACCGCACTCTCGGCGGGCAAGCCAGAAAGGTGTCTGTGCAAAGGGCGGATGCTTCCCCGTATTTTTCTTCAAAAAGCAATTCTCTTATTTTGTTAAGGGTTTGCGGGTCGGCGGCGCACTGTTCTTTTAGCTGTTTTCCGCTCCAAAGAGATTCTTCGTTTATCTCTATGGTTTCTTTGTGAGGATCGCCGTAAAGCATAGCGCCGATACGGCCGTTGCCCAAAGGAAACGCCCGCATCCAATCCCGTATATATTTATCGTGAAATATTATGTTCGACACAAAAATCACCTCGCTGACACATTTTAAGTGTACCACGCTTTTTTAAAAATGTAAAGTAAATATAACAAAAAGCGAGGTGAAATCCACCTCGCTTTATCATTTGCTGTTGTTTAACAAAATATTGTTTATAAACTTAATTACGTTCTTATATCTGATGATTGTTCCCAAATCACAATCACCATAAATCGGCGGTATCATAATTTGATTACCGACAATAACAATATTTATAATCCCCTCTACTCTGGTCAGATTATGATTAGCATTTTGAGAAACAAGTTGATACAGCTCATCGTTTAAGGTATCCGCAAAAATAATATTAAACCGCATCATTTTGCCCGCCTCAAATCTATTAACACGAGATGATATGTTCAACTCTTTATTCGCTTTTTTATTAATGCAGTGTTTTGCGTTATTAAAATCCTTTTTGATAAAATCTGCACTTTTATATAAGACGGCTCTTAATTCGAAGATTTCATTTAAGCGGAAAAATCTCACATCGTTTGAAGTTGTTATTTGATTTTCTTTATCGGTCAGATTTTCAAAAACAGCAACTGATTTTTCAAAAGAAACAACTTCGCTTGAGCTGAATACAACGGGCTTGTATACGGATTCTTTTGACTCTTTTTTCACAACGCAGCTGATGTATATCAGATATACTATAGAAATAATGGCAATAGCGAAGAAAACAGCGGCGGCAAAAAACGAAGCGAATAAAAACAAAACACCATACGCGATCGACATAAAAGTTAACAAGATCGCAACCAAGGAAAGTATTGCCCGATTTTGCAGCTTTTTGATATGTAATTTGGTTTCTTTGTTCACCTGAATCACCGCCTTTAATTGATTATACCATATCACAACCGAAAAGTAAATACATTGTATAAATCGCCCCGATTTTACAAATAATAACACCACAAATGTAAAAACAAGGAGATTTTATATATGAAAGCAACGGGAATTGTGAGGAGAATTGACGATCTGGGACGTGTTGTTATACCCAAAGAAATTCGCCGCACCATGAAGATAAGAGAAGGCGAAATGCTGGAAATTTTTACGGGAAGAGAAAACGAAGTGGTGTTTAAAAAATATTCCCCCGTGGGCGGTGTGGGCGAGAGTGCCGCAATGTTTGCGGAAGCGGCGGCAAAGGCAAGCGGCGTGAACGTGGCGGTATGCGACAGGGACACGGTGACCGCGGCGGCAGGTAAGGATAAGCGTGCGGTGCTGGGTAAAAACGTATCCCACACCCTTTCCGAACTGATGGAAAACAGAAAATGCTACACCGCGGATAACGAGGGAGCGTCTATTACCGATACGGGCGAAGGAAGCATTTCCCATTTTTGCCCCGTGGTGGCGGACGGCACGGTGGTGGGCGGAGTGATGTCCTTCCGCACAGACGGCTTTTCCGCCCCCGAAGAAGCGGAAAAGCAGGTAATATCTACCGGTGCAATGTTCTTATCGGGACAAATAGAAATATAAAAAAATCGGCGAGTAGGCGTTGTATCACTTTGCCGATAGGCAAAATAACACTGTGAGACCTGTCTCACAATATCACAATTAAAATATTTTTTGAGAC
>JAGCNA010000237.1 GCA_017646185.1 Clostridia bacterium | reverse complement strand
GGGTTTACTTTTAAAAGCGCTTTCGTAACATAGACAAACGATATGTAAAAAAGGTTGGGTGAAAAACAAAAAAATAACTAAAGAAGAGCTGTATTATTAAGAGCAGAATGAATTTTTAGGAGCGGGGTGCTGTAGTAACCTACTGCCCCCCGACTAAAAATTTATACAAAAACGCAAAAAATCAAAAAATCCATTTGAATGGATTTTTACCATCAACATACATAAACAAACGGCGAGAAAAGTAGTTACCTTTCTCGCCTTTTTTTATTTGTGTTTTTGCGTTTTTGGGTCTGACTTAATAAGACAGCTCTCTTAGAATTCGGAGCGGGACTTATTGATCATCTGAATGATGTTATCAATATCCTCTTCGCTGCCTGCTTCTGCTTCCTTTTCGGGAACAGAAGGAGCTTCGGGCTTTGCTTCTGCGCTTACAACGGGACGGCGTACTTCGGCTTTCTTAACGGAATCAAAACCGGTAGCGATAAGGGTGATACGCATTTCGTCCTCAAGAGTTTCATCAAACGCAGCACCGAAGATGATGGTAGCATCGGGATTTGCTTCGTTGGTGATCATAGCAACAGCGTAGTCTACTTCTTCCAGACCGATATCGGGAGAAGCGGTAACGTTGATAACGATACCCTTTGCACCGCTGATATTGGTTTCGAGAAGAGGAGAAGACATAGCAAGCTTTGCAGCCTGTTCTGCTTTGTCCTTGCCCTTTGCGGTACCTACGCCCATGTGAGCGAGGCCTGCGTTTGCCATAACTGCGCAAACGTCTGCAAAGTCAACGTTGATCTCTGCTTCCTGAGTAACCAGCTCGCAGATAGACTGAACGCCCTTGCGGAGGATATCGTCTGCTTCGTGGAACGCATTGAGGAAGGTGATCTTTTTATCGGTAAGGAGCTTAAGACGCTCGTTGGGGATAACGATAAGGGAGTCTGTAACTTCGGCAAGACGCTTGATACCGCTTTCTGCCTGAGCCATTCTCTTTTTGCCTTCGAAATTGAAGGGCTTGGTTACGATACATACGGTAAGTATGCCCATCTGCTTTGCGATACGTGCAACGATAGGTGCTGCGCCGGTACCGGTACCGCCGCCCATACCTGCGGTGATAAATACCATATCTGCGCCCTGAAGTGCTTCGGTGATCTGCTCGATAGATTCGTCTGCAGCCTTTTCACCCAATTCGGGGTTTGCACCTGCGCCCTGACCCTTGGTGATACGCTCACCGATATTGATGCGCTTGTGTGCCAAAGACTTGTTGAGCACCATAAGATCGGTATTAACAGCGATATATTCTACGCCGTTTATTTTATTTTCTACCATACGGTTAACAGCGTTTCCGCCGCCGCCGCCTACGCCGACAACTTTTATTACATTAACGGTTGTTTCAAATTCATTGCTCATAAAATAGAGTTCCTCCGTCCGACTAAAATTTTTATACATATATATAATAATACATAAATTGCAAGATTGCAAGGGGTTTTTTTAATTTATATCGTTTTTTTTGCTTTTTTTCACTTTAAAGCCACGGTTGCCTCTGTGTGGGAAGACAAATCTATACTGCCTCTATCATCCTCGTACAGCTCGTCAATGACTTTTGCCAAAAAAGGTATCTTTATTTCAAAGTTATCCATATCACCTACGTATACGTCAAACCTGTCCGTATACTGCATACTTATATCAAATCTGCTGGCAATATTTATTTCGCGGATATAATATTCCATTTCGTTTGCGGAAAGCACGGAATATATTTCCAGAATGGAATCTCTGGTGCGCTCGTCCATAAAGGTGAGAGGTTGTCCCACAAGACAGCGGTTTACACTGCCCGTAATAAGCTTTATGGCACCTGCGGGGACAGAGGATATCTTGTTGCTTACGGAAAGCACGGTAAGCTCATCGGAAAGGAGATAATAATCCCCGTTCAAGACGGTATACATTACCGTTTTTTCTTCCTCTATCTCTATGACCACTCCCGAAGGAAGGTCTCTTTTTACCGTAACGCTGCCTACGTAGGGAAGCAGATCCTTAATACTTTGCTCCACGGATTTTTCGGAAAAAGAAAACATATTTACCTTTTCCTCAATGCCCGAAGCCAAAATTATCTCTTCATCCGTATACATACTGTTGCCGGTTACGGAAATTTCCTTCACACGGAAAAAGACGAAAAACGCCGTTCCCAAAAACAGCAAAAGCACCGTTAAAAACAGCGAAACGTAAAAGAAATTACGGCGGAACCGTTTTTTACTTTGCTGTTTTTCCATTTCGTCAAGATCTACTGTTTTGCGCTTGAATCTGACCTGCTCCACGGTCCCACCTCCTTTAACTCTGATTTATTTTCCGATAAGCGAAAGTGCGGTATCCACTATCTCGTTTACCGCATCGGGACGGGCAAAACGGCGGATATTCGCCTCCACCACTTCCCGTTTGCTCTTATCGTATGCCAGGGCTTCTACCTGAGCGATAAGCTTTTCACCCGTAACCTCGCTTTCACGCATGACCACAGCGGCGCAGGCGTTTGCCAGAACCGATGCGTTTTTATACTGGTGGTCATCCGTTACGTTGGGAGAAGGAATGAGTATGGAAGTTTTTTCCATACATGCAAGCTCTGCCAGAGTGATAGCTCCCGCACGGCACACCAGAATATCTGCCGCCGCCATACGAACGGGCATATCGTATATGTATTCCAGAATTTCTATATTCTGCGCTTTGTCATAGCCTTTTTCTGCGGCAATGGCTGAATATTTTTGATAACCGCTCTTGCCGATAGCGTGGGTATGGAAAAGCTCGGGACGCTCTTTTACGTAGCTCATAAGGTCAAAGCAGTACTGATTAACCTTTTCTGCACCCAAAGAACCGCCGAAGGAAAGGATATACACCTTGTCTTCGGAAAGTCCCAGACGCTTTCTCGCCTCGGCACGGGTAATCTCGCTCTGCTTTACGGGGTTGCCCGTAAAAATGAGCTTTTCTCTTATTTTTTCATCAAAAAACTTTCTGCTTTCTTCAAAGGAAATGCACACCTTATCCGCAAAGCCCGAAAGCATTTTGGTGGTCATACCGGGGAATGCGTTTTGCTCGTGAATAAGGGTGGGAATACCCAATTTACTTGCCGCCTTTACCGTGGGCCAAGAAACGTAACCGCCGGTGCCGATAACCAGATCCGGCTTTGCTTCCTTAAGCAGCTTTTTTGCCCGCATTACCGAAGTAACCGCTTTTACAGCCGCATCGAAATTCTTTAAGGAAAGAGAACGCTTAAAGCCCCTCACCTTTACAAATGATATATCGTAACCCGCCTTGGGCACAAGAACGTGTTCTATCCCCTTTTCGGTACCGATAAAGGATATTTTTGCATCGGGATAACGTTTTTTTATTGTATCTGCAATGGATATGGCAGGGTTGACGTGTCCCCCCGTACCGCCGCCGCACATTACTATTCTCATACTCAATTATCCTTTCTCTACATAAGAATAACGGGAAACGGAAAGTATAATTCCCATTTCGGTAAGCAAAATTATTAAAGCTGTGCCTCCGTAGGAAAAGAAGGGCAGACCTATACCCGTGGAAGGCAGAGTGTTTGTTACAACCGCAAGGTTTAATGCAACCTGAATACCTACCTGAGCAACTATTCCCATGGTTAAAAGCTGTGAAAATCTATCCGGCGCACGGGAAGCCACAATAAAGCCTCTTATTATAAATGCGGCAAAAAGCGCGATAACGAGAATTGCGCCGAAAAGTCCCAATTCTTCGCAAAGAATTGCAAAAATATAATCGTTATAAGGTTCGGGCAGGTAGCCTAATTTTTGGTTACTCTGACCGAGTCCCAAGCCCCAGAAGCCGCCGGATGCGATGGCATACAAGGACTGGGCAGGCTGATACCCCTTACCGCCGGAAGCTACCGACATATATTTAAAGGGGTCTTCCCATACCTCCAGACGTACGAAAACCTGAGGAACCAATTCCTCCAAAACTCCGCGGAACACGGTAAACAGCAGTGCAAACGCTACGCCTGCCACTACGAGAGCGATTATTACCCAGCGAAGCTTGATATTGCTCAAAAGCAGCATTGCAAAGGCAAGACTCGCCATAATGATGGTTGCGGAAAAGTGGTTTTGGAACATGGTTGCACCTGCCGCCGCCACGGCAATAAGAGCCATGGGAAGCAGGGTACGCATTTGCGTTCTGAAGGTGGATGCCGAAGATATTTTATGGTAGTTATCCGAAATATATATAGCCGCCGCCAGTATTACCGCAAACTTTAAAAGCTCCGAGGGCTGCATTGTAAAGCCGCCGAACTGGATCCAACGCTTTGCACCGCTGAACACCGTACCGATAAAGGGAACGGCGTAATTAAGACCGTATATTACAAGACAAGCGATAACACCGAACTTTTTTATAATTCTGTAATCCAGTCTGGTTACCGCAAGCATTGTTGCCAAGCCGATGAGTGCGGCACGGAGCTGGGATTTTATGAGTCGGTATGAATCACCGTAACGGGTATCTGCGTGGGCGTAGCTGGAGGAAAAAACCATAACCAGACCAACGCATATAAGAGCGATGATAATAAGCATAAGGGGACGGTCAACTTCCCCGATCATACGGACTATATTTCGCTTTACCGGTCTTTCTGCCGGCAGAGAACTATTTTGTTTTTGACTGACGGCAGGAAGATTAGAGTTCATTTATATCCTCACATAAAGTATACGAAATAAGCTATTGCACATCCGATAGCGGTTACGAGAGAGAATACACCTACAATGGTAAATTCGCTCCAACCGCACATTTCAAAATGGTGGTGAACGGGAGTCATTTTAAAGATACGCTTTCCGAACACCTTGAAGGAAAACACCTGAAGCATTACGGAAACGCCTTCAAACAGCCATACGAATCCCATAAGTACTATAAGAAGGGGGGAACCTATATGTACCAGCAAAGCAGTTGCAAGACCGCCCAGGAACAAAGAACCGGTATCGCCCATAAACACCTTTGCAGGGTGGAAATTAAAGATAAGATAACCCAGCAGTGCGCCTACGGAGGTGGCGGAAATAACTGCCAGAGAGGTATCCTTAAGACGGATAGCCAAAAGCATTAAAGCGAGGCAGATAACGGCGGAAATACTTCCCTCCAGACCGTCTATGCCATCGGTAAGATTGGAGCAGTTTACAAAATAAACAATTGCCACCAATAATATAATATAGTAGAAAAAGCTTAAATTTATTCCGAAAACCGTCGTATTTATGCCCACTAGTTTGTCCACGGCAAAGAGATATACTCCTGCGGAGCCGAACTGGAGTATAAGCTTTTGGATTGCGGTGAGCCCTTTGTTTCTCTTTTTGAACAGCTTAACGTAATCGTCCACCAGACCGATAAGTCCGTTGAACAAAGCAAAGCCCAGATGAACCATTATTGCCCAGTTATTTGTCTTTATACAATCGGGCAAAACCAGTGCGCACGCCGCAATAATAATGGCAACTATAAAGAACACACCGCCCATAGTGGGTGTGCCCTCCTTGCACTTGTGCCATGAAGGACCTATTTCAAGAATCTTTTGTCCCAGCTTTACTTTTCTGAGCACGGGAATAAAAATTTTGCACAAAAGCACCGTAACGGCAAAGCCGATAAGGGCACCGAGTATCATCGAGACGGTCATATTCATATATTAAAAACCTTCTTCATTATAGTTTCCAGCTTCATTCCCCTGCTGCCTTTAAACAGCACGGTATCTCCTGCGGAAACCGTATTCTTTATGTATTCTGCGGCTTTTTCGCCTTCCTCTGCGCCGAAGCAGACAGAATTTGCACCAAAGGCAAAAGCCGTATTTTTTGATTGCTCGCCCACACATACAAGCAGGTCTACCCCTGCTTCTCTTGCCTTTTCACCCGTGCGGGTGTGAAGGGAGGAACTGTGTTCGCCCAATTCAAGCATATCGCCCAAAACGGCAATCTTTCTGCCCTCAAAGCCCTTTAATACGTCAAGGGCGGCGGACACGGATTCGGGAGAAGCGTTATAGCAATCGGCAATAACACGCACGCCGTCGGTTTCCACGATGCGCTGTCTGTCTCCCACGGTGGAAAATTCCTCCAAGGAAGTACGCATCTGTTCAACGCTGAGTCCCGCAAAATGTCCTGCGGCAAAGGCAAACAAGGCATCGTATACCATGTGTCTGCCGATAGCGCCTATACGGGTATTAAAATGCTCGCCGAACAGACAAACGTCAAAGACGGTGTCCAATCCGTCCTGTCGGATATTATAAGCATACACTTGGTTTTGAGGATTGTCAATACCGCACTTGACCGCATTGGGCAGGCATGCAAGCAAAGGCTCATCTCCGTTTACGATAAGCTTTCCGCCTTCCCGCATACCCTTTAAGATATTAAGCTTTTCATCACGTATTTTTTCTCTTGTTCCAAAGGCTTCTATATGGGAAGTGCCGATATTTATTACCATTACTATATCCGGCTGGGCGCATACGGCGATACGCTCCATTTCCCCGGGGAGGCTCATACCCATTTCAAACACCGCCGCTTGGGTGCCTACGGGCACTTCAAGGACGGTACGGGGCAATCCCACCTGACTGTTGCGGTTACCCTTGGTAAATGACACGGTCTTGCCGGAGGATAAACATTTTACTGTCATTTCCTTGGCGGTGGTCTTGCCAACGCTTCCCGTTATACCTATACAAACCGTATCTTTTATATCGTTTTTGCGGTAATCCGCGGCTATCTGCTGTAACGCCTTTCTGGAGGAAGGAACCAGCACGGTGTTTGCCTTTAAAAACTTGGGGTCTTCGATTAAAGCTCCGCATTCATCCGACAAAAGCACGCTGTCCAGATAATCGTGGGCATCGTTACGCTCACCCTTGAAGGCTACGAACAGAGCCTTGTTTCCCGGAGTTTCGCGGCTGTCCGTGGTAAACAGATCAAACTTTCTGTCCATATCCGTTCCTTCGCCGGCAGTTCCGCCGGTAACACGGATTATTCTTTGGAAATCAACTGACATAATTATTCTATTTCCTCGTTGTATCTGAATTCTACCTCTATAATGGTACCGGGGGCAACCAGAGTGCCTGCAGGTACGCTTTGAGAGAACACATAGCTGTTGGTATAGGAATCGTTAAATATACCGCTTACAGATATATTAAGATGTCTTTTCGCCAAAGCTTCTGTTACCTTGGCAGGCGACATATCGCTGAGATCGGGCATAACGATCATTTCGCCGGTGTTGCTTCCTTCGGTGTAAAGAACCACTACGCCGTTTTCGGTGTTAAGCTCCTGACCTGCGCGGGGCATCTGATCTATAACCTCTGTTCCGTTACCCTTGATATGAACCTTAAGTCCCAACTGCTCGATAGCGAAAGTAGCGGTATCAACGTCGTTTCTGCGGTAATCCTGAACGGTAACCATAACGTCTGCGCCGGATTCGGTGGGAAGTATACCCATATAAGGCAGTACTTCGGAAAGAACGTTGGAAACTATAGGTGCGGCAATAGAAGAGCCGTATACGGTAGAGGTGGTTACGGTGGGGTTATCCACCAAAACGAGAATTGCAATCTGGGGATCCTCTGCGGGAGCAAAGGTAACGCAGGAAAGCACGTAGTCGTCTTCTATATCCACGGTATCCAGCTTCTGGGAGGTACCGGTTTTGGAAACCACGTTGTAGCCGCTTACAGAAGCGTTTTTGGTGGAGTTTATAAGAGCGTTCATAATAATTTCGCAGGTCTTTGAAGAAACCACCTGTCTGGACGCTCCGTATTCTATATTTTCCACTACGTTTCCTTCGGTATCCGTCACCTGCTTTGCCAGATGGGGCGTAACAAGATATCCTCCGTTTGCAACAGTGCAAAGCGCTCTTAAATGCTGAATGGGAGTAACCTTAAAGCCCTGACCGAAGGATGCGTTTGCAAGGTCTACCACACCCAAGGAGGGGAAGAATATGGAGGTAGCCTCGCCAAGAAAATCGGAAGAGATCTTTTCGTTGTAGCCAAACAGATCGAAATACTCTTCAAATCTGTCTGCGCCTATCTTCTGGCTTATCTGAATAAAGGCAGGGTTGCAGGAATTGTATATTGCCTGAGCAAACACCTGTGTTCCGTGTATCTTTTTGCCGTAAACGTGGCACTTGATGGGAACTCCTGCGATAACGTATCTGCCCTGGCAGTCAAACGTTTCGGTATCGGTTATACAGCCTTCGTCAAGAGCGATGGCGCCGGTGATCATTTTAAAGGTGGAGCCGGGCTCGTATGTGGCACTTACCGCAAAGTTTGACCACATATTGTAACGAAGCTGTGCTTTGTATTCGGTTATTTCTTTTTCGGTAACGCCCTCCAGCGCTTCGAATTCCGCCAAAAGATCCATATAAGGCTTGGTAAGAACGGAATAATTATTAAGATCAAAGGAGGGTGCGTTTGCCATTGCCAGCACTTCGCCGGTATTTACATCGCAGATAATACCCGTAACGGTGCCGGTGGGCTTGGTCTCCTCGTATGCCTGACGGAGATATTTTTCCAGCACAGACTGTATGGACCAATCTATGGTGGTTACAAGGTTGTATCCGTCGATAGCGTCTATATAGCTTTCGTAATCAAAGGGGATCTCATTGCCGTTTGCATCGGTAGCCTTAACAACACGTCCATCCACGCCGGTAAGGAATTCATCATAAGTGTATTCCAAGCCCTGCAGACCGTTATTGGTGCTGCCCGTAAAGCCGATAATATGGCTTGCCAGATCGCTGTAAGGATAATAACGCTTTGTGGATTCCTCCAAATGAACTATATTGGTAAGCCCGTGCTCGGTAATAAGCTTTCTTACCGCCGCTTCTTCTTCGGCGTTAAGCTCTTTTTTTATCATTTCGTATTTGCGGTTTGTTTTTTCCGCTTTTTCGCGGATAAAGCTTTGCTCTACGCTTAAAATTTTTGCAAGCTCTTTGATTACAAGCTCTTTAGTTTCATCCGTGGGGTTGCCGTCTTTATCCTTAAGAGGAATATCCGCAGGAGAGATAAAGCAGTTTTGAACTGTAATAGTGGTGGCAAGAATAGTTCCGTTGCGGTCTACTATATTTCCTCGCTTTGCAGGTATGGTAAGCTCGTGGGTATACTGATCCTGCGCAGCGTTTCGGTATTCTTCACCGTCCGCAAACTGAATTTTCGCTATTCGATATACAAGAAACGAAAACAGTACAACAAACGCCACCGTTAAAGCGATACCGCGCCTTACAAACAGCTTACTTGTAACACCGACTTCCGTTCCCGTTACGTGCTTTTGGTTGTTTTCCAAGATAAAGTTCCTCCGAACAAAGGGCAATGATATTAAGTAAAAACAGGGTAAAGCCGTCTTTTCAACTTTACCCCTCCACAAACAATTATATTCGCATACCTATAAGTTCTATGCGACTAATTAAAAAACTCTCTGAACGCTTCCGCCATACCGGAAAGCATTACGCCAAGTCCGTTCTCTTCGTCATCGTATACGATAACTTCGCTTTTTGCATCCACGCTTTCTGTTTTAACGTGCTTTGAAGGTATGTTCTGGTATTTTACCATACCCAATTCGGATTCGGCATAATTGCAGATATAGGTAAGATCGTCTTTTTGCTCCAGCTTTTGCTCAAGTATATCCTGCTCGTGCTTGAGAGATGCAATCTTTTGATCCATTTCGCCCAATTCGCTGTTATATCTGTCAATTTCAGCGTAGTTTATTATCATAAAAGAAAAAAGCGCGGTAAAGATTATAGCAGTAAATATTACGCCGATAGGAAGGGGCGCACGCTCCTTCTTGCGCTCGGTACGTATAGGAACCTCCCTTACCGCCACCATGTTTCTCTTTTTCTTAACGTTAGCGTTACTAACACCCGTTTTGGGTCTGTGAACGGAATTTATACCTGCATCCGTTCCGACAGAAAGCGACGGTTTTATTGTTTCCCCGCTTCTTTTCGACACGACGGTGGGCTTTCGGTTGTTCATTCTTAATTTCCTTTCAAAAACTTAAATTCCCTCTGCCGCCCTTAGCTTTGCAGAATGGGAACGGCTGTTTTCTTTTAATTCTTCCTCCGACGGAAGCACGGGATGTCTTGTTACCACTTTTACCGTCGGAACCTTATTACATACGCAAATGGGAAAATCCTTGGGGCAGGTGCAGGGAGAAGCAAGGGTTGCAAAGGTGTTTTTAACTATGCGGTCTTCAAGGGAATGGAAGCTGATAACAGCAATTCTTCCGCCCTTTTTAAGTCTGCCTGCGGCAGATTCCAATGCCTTGCCTACCGAGGAAAGCTCCCCGTTTACTTCTATACGTATTGCCTGAAATGTTCTTTTTGCGGGATGTCCTCCGCTTTTTGCCTGGGAGGGGACTGCGGCGGAAACAATTTCGGAAAGTCTTCCCGTTGTGGCAATAGGTGCCTCGCTTCTTTCCCGAACTATACGGGATGCTATGCGCCGTGAAAACTTATCTTCGCCGTATTCAAAAATTATTCTTGCCAATTCGCTTTCCGAATATGTATTCACCACGTCGTATGCGGTAATTCCGCCGGACGTATCCATACGCATATCCAGAGGCGCATCGTTTATATAGGAAAATCCTCGCTCAGGTGTATCCAGCTGATAAGAGGACACGCCCAGATCAAACAAAAATCCGTCTGCTTTTTCTATTCCCAGTTCATCAAGAACGGTTGCAACGTCCTCGTAATTGCTTTTAAAAGGGGTAAAGCGGGGATCGTTTATTTTTTCTTTTGCGTTTGCAAGAGCATCGTTATCTCTGTCAATACCGATAACTCTTCCCTTTTCTCCCAGACGGGAAAGTATTAAACGGGTGTGGCCCGCTCCGCCCAGCGTGCAATCCACGTATATGCCGTCGGGCTTAATGTCCAACAGCTCCATACATTCGTTTGCAAGAACGGAATAATGCTTGAACTCCATATCAGAAGCCCATTTCGAGAAGAGATGCGGTTATAGCTTCGCTGTCCAGACTCGCCTGCTCTGCTTCCCACTCTGCTTCCGACCAAATTTCAAGATGGGTACGGTTACCCACTATAACTACGTTTTTATCAAGACACGCAAACTCTCTGTGAGCAGGAGAAAGAGCAATTCTTCCCTGAGCATCCAAAGCGGTTTCGTTTGCACCGGAATAAAAATAAAGCTTTATGTGTCGTGCCTGCGCCGCGGCGAGATTATCTAATTTTGCGCAGAAATCGTTCCACGCTTCGTCGGTAAAGACCTGAAGGCATTTGCCCATACCTTTACAAACCCAGAATTTTTCACCAAGCTCATCACGCAATTTTGCAGGCAGGAATATTCTGCCCTTGGTATCAAGAGTATGTCTGTATTCGCCGAAGAACATATTTCCCGCCTCCTTTTACATAAACTTTCCAAAACCGGAATTTAATGGGAAAATGGTGTTATATTCCACCACAATTCACCACAAACCTATTATATACAACCATTTTAAAAAATGCAATACCTTTTTT
>JAGCNA010000236.1 GCA_017646185.1 Clostridia bacterium | reverse complement strand
TCAAGTATACGCTCACAAGTCTGCCCATCGTCCCCCGAGCAGGGAGAAAGACGGGTGTGTATATGCATATCGTGATTATATTTGAATTCCACGTTTTACCTTCTTTACTGCTTGAATTTGTCTGCTTCCTCGGTTGCCATACGGTCGCATTCCTCGTTTTCGGGATGTCCGTCGTGGCCCTTTATCCATACGGTATGAACGGTGTGGTAATTTATAAGCTCGTATATTCTTTGCCAAAGGTCGGGGTTTAAAACCGGCTTTTTATCCGCCTTTTTCCAGCCCTTTGCCCGCCAGCTTTCCAACCAGCCTTTTTCAAGTGCATCTATAAGATACTTTGAATCGCTGCACAGAGTAATTTCGCAGGCTTCCTTCAAAGCCTCCATTCCCACTATTGCCGCCATAAGCTCCATACGGTTGTTGGTGGTGCTTTTTTCGCCGCCGGAAAGGTTTTTGCGGTGTCCGTTATATTCCAGTATAACTCCGTATCCGCCGGGTCCGGGGTTGCCGCGGCAGGCGCCGTCGGTATACATATTTACTTTTTTCATTTTATTCACCGAGCTTGATAAGTCTTACGTCATTACCCGAAAAAACGCAGGTATCAAAAGAGCCCAGCAGACGGGAATATATACGGTCGCCGTAACGCTTTAAAAGCTCTTTTCCCCCTAAATTGGTGCTTAATATAAGGGATTTTCCGTTTACAAGGCGCTGGTTTACAAGCTGATACAGCACCGCCGCCGTGTATTGGGTGGAAAATTCCGTGCCCAGATCGTCTATTATAAGCAGATCGCAGGTGATATATTTATCAGTATTATCATTTCCTCTGCCGAAGCGGACGGATTCATAAGAATCAAACACCGTCTGGGCGGATTCGTATACCACGGTATAGCCTTTGTCTATAACCTTCTGCGCAATAGCGGAAGAAAGGTGGGTCTTGCCCAATCCCGTACCGCCGGTGAGCAAAAGGTTTGCGCCCGTACCGAAGTTTTGGGCAAAATCAATGCAGGTATCCAGCACATCAGACATATCGTCCCTGCTCTTTCCGCCGTAATACTTAAGAGAAAAGTTTTCAAAGGTCTGGTCAAGAAGCGCTTTTCCCAAGCCGCTGGAAAGATATGCGTCCACTGCGCACATTTTTATTACACAGGAGCAAAAGGTCTTTCCGTCATAGCCCGTATCACCGCACACGGGGCAGGAAAACACGGGGGTATCGTAATCTTCGGGAATGCCGTAGGACAAAAGCTTTTCCTTGCGGACCGACTGAAGATAAAGGTTTCTTTCTTTTATGCGGTTTATTTCTTCTTCGCAGTTTTCGCTTCGCATTGCGCTCACGATACGGGAGGAAACCAAAGACAGCTCTTTGTCTATTTCGGCAATATCGGGATATTTTTCATCAAGTGCTGCAGTTCTCTGCAACGCCTCGTTAAGCGCCTTTTCACGAAGTGCGCTCTTTTTTTGCATAGCCTCCGCTGCTGTCATTTACGTTCACTCCTTTTCTTTTTGGTGCGGGCAACCGCTGCGGCGAAGAATTCGTCATCATCAAAGCTTTTGCCCGTATTTATCTTTTCGGTTTGTTCTTTTTTCTCGTTTTCCGCATTTTCCACAGCCGCAACGGAATTAAGACCGTCCTTGTGCCAGCGGGCGAGGATTTTGTTCATATAGCTTAATTTTACTTCGCCGATAGAATTTATCATAATATCGTAAGCGTGCTGTATAAGCTCAAAGGGCAGGTCTTTTTCTAAAAACCAATCCCCGATATACTGTTCTTCCTTGGCGGTGAAGGCACGGTCGCCCATACCGCAAAGTTTGCGAAGCTTGTACACCCGCTCGTTTGCACGGTTGCGCTTTTCGAGATGGGCTTCCAATTTTTCGTATGTATCCACACCCTCGGAAACCAGCCCTTGGCAGGTTTTGGTAAAATACTTTAAAGCGGTCTTTCCCCTGCTTACGCAGTAGGACGCCAGCGTGCACATATATTCCGCCGTAAGACCGCAATGGTCATAAAGATAAAGAAGCGAATCGTAATCGAAGCGGGTGAACATCTTGCCGTAAAGGGCTTGGAGCGATTCGCATGCGGTGCGGAAGGCTTCGTCTTTTTCGATAGAGGCCGCAACCGTAGCCGCATCGTAAAGCTGGTCTCTTTTATCGGGAGCTATGGAAGTGCCGTTTTCCGAACCGAAAACTACTCCCGCCCCTCTCCAAAAAGACATAGCGGCACGGAAGGCTTCCTCCGAAATTCCCAATTCCTTGGCACTATCTTTTACGCTGTATTCATTTTTTGCGCAGAGATACAACGCCACCGCAAGCTCTTCACGGGTGGCGCCGGATATAACCGCAGATATATTCGCAGGGAATTTTTTTGCCGCGTTTTCGCTCATTACTACGTCCTCTTTTCAGGAGACGAGTCCGCTTTGGGGAAGCACGGAAAAGGACATTTTTGTATGCTCCGCCAGATTGCCGACTATCTCCACTGTATAGTCAATATCTATTTTACCGCCCTGCTCGGTAAGTCCGTTGCGCAGGGATTTGGTGTTTACTTTAATTTGCATAGGCATATTTCCGTTGTGGTACACGCAGGAATAGCTCTTTTCCGGATCAAACACCATAAGAGAATTGAAATCCCCTATTTTGTTTACGGAAATAAGGTTTTTGCCCAAAGACGACACGGTGGTAACCGTATCTGTTTCCTCTTCGGAAAAAACGCAGGTAAAGCCTTTTTTGGTACGGGAAAGGTAACCGTTTACCGTAGCGGTGCGGATCTCTGTACGGGGGTTATCCAGATGCAGAGGATCGTGGGTCTTGCGCTCGGTCTTTATATTTACTGTTACGGGAATCTTCATAAAAATTAATAGCTGTTGATATCTACGACCGTTACGTCGGAAACGGGAGCCTGCAAAAAGCGGTGTGCGCTTTTGGAAAAGCTCTCCACTCCGTCGGAAACGTAATATTTACCCTTTCCGCCGCCGTTTATATCACGGTGGCTTGATATAAGCATATCCTTAAGCTCCGAAACCGCCTCCGCGCCGGAAGAAACCAGCGCGCTGTGGGGAAGGAAATAGGATATTACCTCTGAAAGCAGAGGATAATGGGTGCAACCCAATATGACCGCATCGGGGCATGTGTCTGCCACGGGGGCAAGGTATTCACGGGCGATCTCCAAAGCGGGGATCTGGTTTACGGAGGTGTATCCGTTTTCTGCCAGAGGAACGAACATGGGGCAGGCAACGCTTATTACGTCCCTGCAGCCGTTTTTATTAAGGGCTTTTTCAAATGCTCCGCTTTTTATTGTGGCGGGAGTGCCCAAAACCAAAACCTTTCCCCTGCCGTTTTTTGCAATTTGCGCCGCTTTTTTTGCCGCACCCTCCACAACGCCCACAATGGGCACGTTAAAGCTTGCACGCAGGGTGTCAAGCGCATTTGTGCTCACCGTACCGCAGGCGGCAAGTATGGAGGTTACTCCCATGGACATAAGAAAACGGCAGTCCTGCAAAGCGTAGGAGCGTATAGTCTCCACGCTTCGGGTTCCGTAGGGGATACGGGCGGTATCACCGAAATAGACGTAATCTGCGTTGGGAAGCGCCTTGCGAAGCTCCGCAACGGCAGTAAGTCCGCCCAATCCGGAATCAAAAATTCCTATCATAGCTTTTCCTCGCAGGCGTTTTCTATAAGCTTTTCTATAAGTGCGGAATAGCTGTAACCGCATTTGCCCATAAGACCGGGATACATACTGATGGGAGTAAAGCCGGGAATGGTATTTATTTCGTTAAAATACAAAACATCCTTTTCATCAAGGAAAAAGTCTACCCTTGAAAGACCTGCGCAATCCAGAGTTCTGTATATCTTCTCTGCGCAGGCGCGGATATTTTCCGAAAGAACATCGGATATACGGGCAGGCACGTAATAGCTGGCGGTGTCTGCAACGTATTTGGTTTCGTAATCGTAAAAATCGGCGCCGGGAGCTATCTCACCGCAAACGGAAGCGCAGGCATTCTTGTTGCCCAGCATAGCCACTTCGATCTCTCTTGCGTTTTTAACGCCGGTTTCAACCAACACTTTATAATCGTTTTGGAAAGCTATTTCAAAGCCTTTTACAAGCTCTTCACGGTTGTTCGCCTTGGTAATGCCTACGGAAGAGCCTGCGTTTGCAGGCTTTACAAACATAGGGTAGGAAAGATTTTCTTCGCATTCCTTAACCGCATCCTCGGGGCAAAAGCCGTTTTTGCGGAAGAAAACGTAAGGAACCACGGGAATACCTACTTTTTCGCAAAGGATCTTGGTGGTAACCTTATCCATACATACTGCGGAGGAATAGGTGTTACAGCCTACGTAAGGAATTCCCGAAAGGGCAAGAAGGCCCTGCATAGTGCCGTCCTCGCCGTTTTTACCGTGAAGCACGGGGAATACCGCATCCACGTATATAACCGTTCCATCCTCAAGAAGAATGCCGTGGTGGGTGCTTGAAGGGGAGATAACGGCGGGAATAAGGCAATCTGCCTTTGTATCCCATATGTGGTTACGCATACTGTCCGTATCGCCGGTATAAAGATACCATTTTCCGTCCTGCGTGATGCCCAGCAGGCGTACGTCGTAAACCTCTTTATTTATATTATCAGCCACGCACGCTGCGGAAACGCAGGAAACGGCGTATTCGCTGGAAACACCTCCAAAAAGGAGAGCAACCGTTTTTTTCATTTTAAAATTACTCCTTCAAAAGCTTTCCCATTACTTCCCCGATATTTTCACGTATGATCACATCCGCCATACTGTCTGCGGGGGTGGGAGATTTATTTATGAGAACAAGATATTTTCCGCAAAAATAGTTTATAAGCCCTGCGGCGGGATACACCGCCAGAGAGGTTCCCCCTACGATAAGCGTATCACAGCGGGAAATATCCGATATAGCGGAATACATCGTCTTGCTGTCAAGAGGCTCTTCGTAAAGCACAACGTCCGGCTTTACGATACCTCCGCATTCGCACATGGGAACCGCATCCGAAGAGAGTATATGCTCTACCCCGTAAAATTTGCCACAGCGGGTGCAGTAATTTCTGTGCACCGAGCCGTGAAGCTCGTATACCTTTTGGCTTCCTGCCGCCTGATGCAAGCCGTCTATATTCTGGGTGATGACCGAAAGCAATTTTCCCTGCTTTTCCAAAAGGGCAAGGGCTTTGTGGGCGTTGTTGGGAAGCGCCTCCGGATATATCATTTTGGTGCGGTAAAATTCGTAAAACCGTTCGGGATGGGAAGTGAAATAGCTGTGGCTTATCATTTGCTCGGGCACAAGACCGTACAATCCGCCCTCACCGCGGAAATCCGGTATGCCGCTTTCTGTTGAAACTCCCGCGCCGCCGAAGAAAACTATGCGGGATGAATCTTCAATAATTTCCAAAAAACGTTTTACCACTTTGCTTCCCCCTTCCGAAAAGGATTTTTTAGCATTATATTCTACCATAAATAAGCGGGAGTTGTAAAGTATAAAAAGAGAAAATTTGAGTCTTTTTTGAATTATCTTGACATTTTGCCCTTTTTGGCACATAATTGTATATGCTGTTTTTTAAACGGAGGTGAATAAGATGAGAAAAGCCGCTGCTTTGCTTTTGCTGTTTGTTATTTTGCTTTGCGGATGCAAGGAACAAGATATTAACCTTGAAAACACGGTCTGGAAATACGGAAACGACGTTATTATATATTTTTATGAAAACGGAAACGGAAAGCTGGATGTTGACGGAACGAAGCTTCCTTTTACTTATACTCTGCAGGGAGATACGCTTTATACCGTCTGCACCGAAGAGGAGATAGCCGCAAGCCACAGATTGGATGCGGTGCCGTTTTTCGGTACAAACTCTATATCCTTTGAAGACGGATTTTTATATGTGGGCAGTTGGGAGCTTGCCGAGATAAAATAACATAAATATCTCCGGCTTTAACCCTCAAATATATTTATATTTTACATTGACATTCAGGCAGATCTATTATATAATTAGTTACGATCTTTACATAACTGACGGATTTCGCGGAACACCGCGGGGGAGTGTAAAGAGATATACAAGCCGACCGTCTGGGCAAGATCAATTCATTAACGAACTGATTTTGCCCGTTTTTTTATTTTTCGGGCAAGTTTCAGAGTAAGGAGTCAGAAAAAATGGAACACACAAATTG
>JAGCNA010000235.1 GCA_017646185.1 Clostridia bacterium | reverse complement strand
GGAGGGCTTGCTCTTGCGGAAAAGATCATAGCAGCACGCCCAAATTGCAAGATCGTATTTTGTACGGGATATGAGGAGTATGCCATTCCTGCCTTTAAGCTTCACGCATCGGGATATTTGATGAAGCCTATCTCGGCAGAAGATGTGCAAGCCGAAATCGACAACATTAAGGGTGTGCGCAAAAAGGAAAAACTCCTTACGGTGAACTGTTTTGGCAATTTCGAGGTATACGTAAAGGGTGAAAAGCTGATGTTCAAGCGATCGAAAACAAAAGAACTGTTTGCTTTCCTCGTAGATCGAAAGGGTGCCGGAATGACGGCAAAGCAGATATGTGTTACACTATTTCCCGACGATATGGACGATACCAAAAATTCGGCGTATCTGCGCCAGCTCTTTCTGGATCTGAAAAATACGCTGAAATCGGTAGGGGCGGAGGCTGTTTTATGCCACGAGACCCCCTGTTACCGTATTGATACAAGTCTTATCAAGTGCGATTATATCAGCTATCTTGAAACCGGCAAGCCCGAATTTCGCGGTGAATATATGTCGCAGTACGCATGGGCAGAGGAAACCTGTGCTATGTTGATTTTCAAAAAGTAAACAACGTTTAAAAGAACGGCAGAATTTTTTTGCCGTTCTTGCTTTTTTGTAACACCTTTGTAACGCCAAAGATGATATAATAACCGAAGTATAGTAAAAGAGAATGCGAAAGCGTATTCAGAAAGAGTATACCAAATGAAAAAAACATTTTTCCGTTTATCCGCACTTGTACTTGCTTTGCTTCTGCTGCTGACAATGTTCGTTAGCTGCAATAAATCTGACGGTACGATAGACAACGGCGGCAACCCCGATGATAACGATAATCCCACAGTTATCAAACCAATTCAAACAACGACTACTATCTATGAAATCGCCAAGCACGGCAATTTGGTCTTGTATATGTACGGCAAAGACCTTTACGACAAAGGCTTTGAGCACGGCGACATCGTAGAAATCGCTATTGGAGATAAAAAGTGGGATGTTCCGCTTTGCACAAGCTACAGCGACGTAAATAACGGTGAAGCTGTCCTGCGCGCTACCGGCGATGAGGATGGAGTTGTTCTTGCGATCAATATGGGCGATTTCGCTACCACCGCAGGCATTGCCAAAAAGAGCGCGATAGACGAAGAACCGGGATACCGTTGGGATTATCTGATGGAATCTCCCGTCGAGATTACGATCACTATGAAGAAAGAGGGGGGATACCGTGAAGAGTGGCTCATCCGTCAGTTGGTTCGTACCAATGAGCGCGCCGACTACGCCCACCTTAGTGATGAAGCCTTTGCAAACTTCCGCGTGATTGAAACCACGGGTATGGGCAAGGGTGTTCTGTATCGTTCTTCTTCTCCCATCAATCCTGAGCTTGGACGCAATACCTATGCAGACAAGGCTGCTGAGAAAGCAGGAATTATAACCGTTGTAAACCTTGCCGATCCGTCTAATATGTATGAGGGCACGGAGAACACCTATTATAGCACCTGTAAGGTAACCTATGTGAATTTGGGAATGGATTTCCTCTCCGAAGCAACCTTGAACGGCATGGCAGAGGGTATGCGCTTTATCATTAACAACAATGGTCCGTATCTGATCCATTGTAACGAAGGAAAAGACCGCGCAGGCTTTGTAAGCGCTCTGCTTGAATGTCTTATGGGCGCAACCTTGGACGAGGTTATAGACGATTACATGCTCACCTACTACAACTATTACGGAGTAGAGAAGGGCACTGAAAAATACGATGCCGTTTTAAAGAACAACCTCATCAAGGCGCTGAATACAACCTTCAAGGTAGACGACGTTTACAAGGCAGATCTTGCCGCAGAAGCCGCAGCCTTTCTAATGGAGGATGCCGGTCTTACGGCTGACGAGGTATCCGCACTCAAAGGAAAGCTTACGATTACGTTGCAGGAAATCTATGACGCCTGCCAGAACGAAGCTTTGCTCAAAAACCGCGAGAGCGTATATATTCGTAATGACATGGACGGCGAATTTTGGCTCGAAACGTATCTGACCAAAGACTATATCTATGACTATATGCCGGACGAAGAATTTCCTTACGTGAAATTCATGACAGACGATGCGTGCTATCGCTACGACTCCGGTAACTTTCTGCACTATTTGTTCATTACTCCCGATGGCGTAGGCGATTTTGCAAGCGAACGTGCAGAAGCTTATGCGGCGGTTATTTTGGGAGAAGAAGCCTTAGACGATATTATTGAGTCTGTGGAAATAAAAGACGGACGCATTACCGTAACAAGTGTTTTGAGCAGTAAAAACCTTGAGGATTGGGCTGAGTACGGAGTGATAGCCGGTAAGTATAAATACGTGCTGGATGCCAAAACCCGTGAGATGATTTCCATCAGTATTGAGTACACCTATAACGATGGATCGGTTTCCACTTCGATTACAGAGCTGAGCTATGACGCAGAAGAGCCTGAAAAGCTTAGTGAGCTTTTGGGGTACGTGAACCAGACAGAAGACCTGCGCAATGTCACGGTTGTCAGCAACCCCGGGACCGATAAGGAAGAAAGCAAGAGTATTCAGGCACCCAAGGGTCTGGTTGTCGGTGTCGAATACGGTGATGACTTAGAATATGCAGTCGAGCTTTTCACCGATGCTGCTTGCACAGTGGCATACGACCCCTTCGCAAATACCGATTCCGATCTTACTATCTACATAAAGTGGAGCAAACAAAGCAACTAAAAACATAACAACTAACTACAAACAACAAAGGGTGTGCGAGAAATCGCACACCTTTTTGAATTTTTTTAATTTTTTAGATTTCCCCTCTAATTTGTAACACATTTGTAACGCGCAGCCTATTATAATGTAATATATTTAAGATTAATTTGCTGAATTATGGAGATGTTGGCGGTATCAAACGTATCTGACGGCTGCTTTTTGAGCGATGGGCACTGATTCAATATTGTCTACATTTGATTAATTAATTTGGTTTGTATATATTCGTATGGAGGAAAACAAATGACGATTGTTTGTGTGGATGACCATTCTGTTATGCTGAAGGGCACAAAGCGAAGCGTAGAACAGATTTTGCCCGATGCGAGCATTGTTGCTTTCACGAATGCAGGCGAGGCACTTGCCTTTGTTAAAGAGAACGGATGCGACGTTTTAATCTGCGAAATAGAGCTTTGCGGAACAGATGGATTGACTCTTGCCAAGAAGGTAAAAAAGCTGAACCCAAAGGTAAATATTATATTCCTAACTGTCTGCGACGAAAGGGAACATGCCAAAGAGGTGCTTAAGATAAGACCGAGCGGATATCTTGTGAAGCCGGCAAATAAAGAACAGCTTGCGCTCGAGCTTAGCGGTCTCAGATACAGCACTTGCGCGCTATGAAAGAGGGGATAAAAGATGGAAAATATTGACGCCATATGCCTGTGGATAGCGGAGCTTGTGCCGCTCTGTGCAACCGTGTTTTCATTCATATACGGTTTGCACAATTTCTTCAAAAAAGGAAAGCCGCTGTTTCTTCAAAGCATTACGATGGCAATGGGATGCCACGCGCTCGGAAGCGTTTATCACCTATGTCAAACGCTTACCACCGATACGGTGCTTGAAGGTTTCACTCCCGCATATCTTGGAAGAATAGGCTTCTTTCTGTTTTTAATTACCGCGAGCTACGGTCAGATGGACAGAATAGTTGACGACGGGTCAAAGAAG
>JAGCNA010000234.1 GCA_017646185.1 Clostridia bacterium | reverse complement strand
TCAAAAACAGCTTCCGCCAGAATTCCGCAAACCTTTTTGCCGTCCTTAATAATATCGTTAACCCATTTAATACCGCATTTTGCGCCGTATTTTTCGTATATCACCTGCGTTACCGCAACTGCGGCGGCAGAGGTTATAAGCGAAAAATTATCTTTTTCCGGCTTTAAAACCAGACTCATATACAGTCCGCCTGCAGGGGAAATAAAGCTTCTGCCCATTCTACCTCTGCCTGCTGTCTGTTTGCCTGCAACTATTGTAAAGCCTTCCCGGGCAACGTGCAGATATTCCCGCAGCGCTTTGTTGGTGGAATCAACTTCGGGGTAGTATAAAATATCAGATCTGTTCATAGTAATCGTCTGTAAGCATACAGCCCTTTTTCTCTTTGCGGGTATATTTGGATATAACCAGATATACGCCGAGAATAAGCGCACCGCAAACGGTAACTATTGCGCCGGTGGAAAAACCGGGAGTGTTGTAGGTAAATTCAATTTGGTTTTCGCCTGCTTCACATTCAACCGCTACAAAGCCGTAGGTTACGGTGTTAACGTCCACAGCCTTGCCGTTTACTGTTGCAGACCAGCCCTTATCCGCAGGAACGGAGAAGAATACCACGTTGGGTTTATCCAGAGAAATGCTTGCTTTAAAGCCCTTGGAATTATATTCGAAATTATCGCAGGTGTTTTCCTGTCTTTCCAGCACGCTGTTTTTATAGGTAGCTTCGCCGGATTTAGCTCCGTCAACGAACTTTACTTCCTTCATAAACTGTGAGTAATAATCCGCCATATCGTCGGGAACTACAAGATAGGTGCACAAAATGGAATGACGTACGGACTTTGCGTATTTTTCGAATTCGCTTTCAACCATAAATTCATCGTAGGTAAAGCCCATATTAAGGTAATATTCGTTTTCGTAAATGGCAAATCCGTTCTGGGTATCCTTGTAAACGAAGCCTACTGTATTGTGTTTATCCTTTTTACTTTCCACGATAAAGGAATATTTAACGGAAAGGAATGCTTTGAGTCCGTATTTGCTCGCTTCCGCACGGCTTCCCACGGAACGTGAAACGCCAACCATAGGATAAAATGTCATTATGGAAGCGGGTACGATGGTATTGAAGCATTCAACACCGGGGTATCCCCAGTAAAGACTAAGATTATCAAGGGTGGATATACTGCTTGAACGGTAAAAATCGGTTCTGTAAAATTCTTCTTCGGGGTCTTCCAATTCAACCTCTCCCGTTATCGCCTGACCGATAAGGAAATCCGAAGAATAAGAGTGGCATTTGCCGTATATAATGTGGTTTATGCCGTATACGCATATAATTATTCCCGTCATTATCAAGGCTATCTTGCCTTCTTTCGATGTGCCCCGTACGTATTTGATGAAATACCATACAAGTCCCAAAGAAATGGCGGTTATAAGGATAGTTACCCAATATCTGTCAAAAAACTGGGTGGAGGACATGGTGGTTTTTCCGTCCTTGGTGGTCCAGCAAAATCCTACGGGAATTGCAATGGCGGCACACAGCACGGAGTGTAGCCATACGCTTCCGTTCCAGTTGGTCTTCAGATCGTCCAAAGCTACAATGGTGGCAACCACAAACATCAACACAAGCATATATACCCAGCGGGCGTAATATGAGGTGTTGAAAAGGAAGAACATAGAGTTAAGCACGGGTACAAGACAGCATACCGCAAGGAACGCGCACAGCACCTTAAGCCAAGTGCCCTGCTTTTTCCGTCTGAAGAATGCAAATACGCCGGTAAGACCGAACATAGGTATCCAAGCCGCGTTGGAAGCCCAACGGGTCTCGTGTCCGTAATAGAAATTGGTACGTGACGCAATATCGGGAGGGAAGAAAAGGCTTTGCAGAATGTGTCCGTATCTCTTGGTGTAAAGAGTAATTTCTTTTCCGAAGAATCCGAAGGTTATGCCGCCGTCGGATTTCTGCCAGAAGAGTGCGTCTGCAAGGTTATCGTATCCCACTCTGTCAAGTCTGGGGTTGTCCATAACTCCCACAGCCGCAGGCAAAAACAGAATTGCGGAAAGCAGTACGCCCACAACCGATTCAAACGCCATAAGCAGGAACTTTTTAAAGGTTATATTAAAGTTTTTATCAAATATTCTTATAAGGAAGTATATTATGCAGAATACGACCTGTCCCGCAAACATAAAGTAATTGCACATTGCGTTAACGGCAACGGCCAGCGCAAAAATGCCTCGTCTGTCGTTTTGTACAAGCTCTTCCATACCTATAAGCAGGAGAGGGAAGAGTACAACTACTTCGTGGAACTGGTTAAAGAAGGTGTTGTATATCTGAAAACCGCAGAATGCGTACAGTAATCCGCCCAGAACGGCGTAATCCTGCTTTTTAACAAATCTCTTTAAATAGGTGTATGCAACCAGAGAAGCACAGCCGTATTTAAGAATATATATGGGAGCCATAAGGTAGGGTGCCCACGTAGAAGGGAACAGACACATGAGCCAGAAGAAAGGCGAGCCTAAAAGATAATAGGAATATGTGCCCGTAAAGTTTGCGCCAAGGTCGGTAAGCCAGTCCCAACGCAAAGAGCCGCTCCGCACCATTTCAACGCAGTGCTCGTAAAAAGGTATCTGCTGTGCGTTATAATCGCCGAAGAACAAAAAGATAGGGTGGCCTGTTCCAACCCATTCATAGATAACGAAAGGAAGCATAATAATACTTCCCAGTATGATGGCGTAAAAGAACGCCTTTTTATAATATAGGTATTTACCGCCCTTTTTGGGGGTGGGAATATCTACGGTGTTTTGTGTTTTGATTGCGCTGTCCATAATCATTTACCTCCGCTGGGTTCATTTTACAACACAGTGTAAAAATTGTCAATAAAAAATAAAAAAACCTCTTGACAAGAACAGACAACGTGTGTTATAATTACGCCCGTCGCAAACAGTTGCATTTGCTGGTGTGGCTCAACGGTAGAGCAGCTGATTTGTAATCAGCAGGTTGGGGGTTCGATTCCCTTCACCAGCTCCATATATGGGAGCGTTCCCGAGTGGCCAAAGGGGGCAGACTGTAAATCTGTTGTCAGTGACTTCGGTGGTCCGAATCCACCTTCCCCCACCAAAACAAGAAACCGACCAATAGGTCGGTTTTTTGTTTTGGTGGAATGAAGCGTTCCCTGCGGGAACATTAAGTAGCCTTCGGCTATGAAGACGCTACGCTAATGAAGTGTGCCTACGGCACGAGAAGGAACGCTTTGCTTCATAAATTCGCAAAGCGAATTTGCATCATGGCGGCAAAGCCGCCGCTTCATATTTGCGTAAGCAAATACTTCATTTACAAAACTCCGTTTTGATGATATACACGCTCTGCGTGATCAAAGCGGTAAAATCTTTATAAACCTCCTCAAAACGCAAGACCGCATCTTGCGTTTTTTGCATATTTGTGTTATAATTTCACAAAGGTGGTGGATATATGAAGGCAAAGGAAATATTTGAAAAGCTTTTGAGCGATTCTTACGAGGTTCTCGAGAACACCTGCGACGGATTGATCGCAGGCGACGAAGATAAAGAAGTGAAAAAGATCGGCACCTGCTTCAAATTAACGGCAGAGCTTATTTGTGCCGCCAAAGAGGGGGGCGTGGATATGATCATCACTCACGAGCCCACCTTTTCCCACGGAGATCTGCGTGAGAACGCGTTTCCTGTTGACCTCAAAAAATGGGCTTTGCTTGACGAAAGCGGAATTACCGTATACCGCTTCCACGATCACGCCCATCACCGAGAAACCGATTATATTCACGCAGGATTTATCAAAGCGCTCGATCTTAAGATAAAACATAAATATCCTCCGGAAAGTCTCGGCGTCCGCCGTTACGAGCTTGATGAAGAGATCACCACGGCGCAGTTAGCCAAAAGAACAGCGGACGTTCTCGGAATCGAATTCGTGCGGGTGGTCGGCAGGAGTGATCATCCCGTAAAGACAGTGTGCCTCGGGCTCGGCGGTGTGGGATTTGATCAGATAAACAAGCTGTTTGATCCGGGGTGTGATCTGTTTATTACGGGAGAGGTCGGCGAGGTATGCGTAGCCGAATACCTGCGGGATGCCTGCTTTTTCGGTGAGGAAAAATCACTTTTGGTGCTCGGGCATTACAGCTCTGAATTTTCGGGGATGAAGCTTTTGGCGGAGGATATGAATAAAACCTTCGGTAACACCGTTTTTCTCGACGGTAAAGAAGTGTATTACAGAATTTAAATTTTTAAAAGAGAGGGTAAGCCAATGACAAACAAAGAGCTAATGTTTGCATCTTTAAATGCATTGCTTCAAGACGGCGAAACGCTTATGTACCCGATCTACGGAGTTTTAGACCAAGGCAACGCCCAGTCTTACGGTTATTTCGGGTTTACAAAATCTCATTTTCTTATAGTACTTTTAACCCCTTCAGGAAAACAGGTGCGTTACACAACCAGAATTCCTTTAAATATTAATTCTGTAAGTGTTAAAAAGACCTTCGGATTACTTCAGCATTCCATATACATAGACTTTAAAAATGCCATGCCGTATAAAATCCTTGCATCGGAGAAGGTTTTGGGGTTGGATACTCAAGCGGAAAACTTTCCGGCGTTTGTCAGACATCTGAAAAATATTGCTGACCATGTCGAAGGGGTTGATCTTAATAACGCAGAAGGAAGCAAAATTCGGTTTCAGTATTTTAATGTGATAATTTATTATTTACTTGCGTTTTTGCCGGTGGTTCCGATTATGATTTTAATTATCGGCTCGAAACATGAAAATTACGTACTTCCGACAGTTTACGAGCTTGTTTTTGAAATGCTGAAAATTTGGGTACCGATCATATTGCCTTTTGTTTTTCTGTCAATATTCAATCGTTTTTTGTTCGGCAAAACGATCTGCACGGTTAATGACAAGGAAATGGTTTTAGAAAACACCAAGATCCCTTTGAAGTGCGTTAAGTCGGTTTCGTATACCCCGAAGCTTATATCAAGGCATAAAGTTAATTATACTTTTGCAACGTTACATATTGATTCTTCGGAAAAGGGCGAGTACACAATAGATCTTTTGCATTTTCCTTTGTACGGACTTCGTGTGATCAAACGCTTTAAACCGGATATAGAAATAAAATTAACCAAAAGCGGCGTATTTACTATCGTTTTCGGTGCACTTGCACCGCTGATTTTATCCGTGCTTGTTTCTTTGGTAGTGTAAGTATTTTTTTGAAAGGAGTGTGTGAATTGAAAAGATTAATCGGTTTTATACTTGTTTGTATTATTGTTTTTTCTGTTCTCGGTATTACCGTTTGTGCCGCAAGGGACAGCGGTATTATCGGCCTTTCCACCTCCTTGCTCCGTGCAGGCGGAGGCGGCGGTGGCGGAGGCGGTGGCGGCGGAAGCTCCCATCATTCGTCAAGCCGTCCCAGAACTGCGGGAGAAACCGTTTTGGGATACATATTGCTCCCCTTTGCTGTATTTTCCTCTTCCATTATCTTTTATTTGCAGATAACCAGATGGTCCCGCAGATCAAAAAAGCTGATGCAGCAAATGGTAAAAAAGGACACTGCGTGGAAATATAAAAATATATCTGATTCGGTAAGCGAAAGCTACTACGCTATCCAAAATGCTTGGACGGATATGGATATGACACCCGCTTCGAAATATATGTCCGCCGATTTGTTTGAAGAATTCCAATCAAAGCTGGGCTGGATGGAATACAGAAACGAAAAAAACGTTCTGGAAGATATAAAGCTTTTAAAGGCGCTCCCCGTTGCGGTGTATGACGATACGGATAATTCCCGTGATTATGTTTGGGTGTACATAAAAGGCAGAATGGTGGATTATACCGTAAATACCCAAACACAGCAGAAAATAAGCGGAAAATCCTCCCCCGCATCCTTCGTGGAATTCTGGCAGTTCACGCGCAGGGACGAAAATTGGGTTTTAAACAAGATACTTCAAAAGAACGAAATAAACCAAATTCCATTTAACTGATATTATATTGGGGTGGATAAGAAAATGAAAAAGAAACGCTTAATATACGCGGCGTTGTTTTTGCCGGTACTGCTTGCGGAGATATTAATAGCTTTGTTTGTAAAGGATGCTTTTGTCCGACCCTACGTGGGAGATATGCTGGTAACCGTTCTTATCTGCTGCTTTTTGCGTATCTTTTTCCCAACCGGCGTAAAGATGCTTACGGTGTACGTGTTTTTGTTTGCGGCGTCGGTGGAATTCGGGCAGTATTTGGATATGGTAAAGCTTCTGGGACTCGAAAACAACACCTTCTTTTCCGTTTTGCTTGGCAGAACCTTCTCCCTTGCGGATATTCTGGGTTATGCTGGAGGGGGTCGTATGTTCTTCGGTGCAGCAAAAACGGTGAATTATTTTGTGAATTAAAAAAGATGGGCTATAGCACCCATCTTGTTTTTGAGTTATTA
>JAGCNA010000233.1 GCA_017646185.1 Clostridia bacterium | reverse complement strand
TTTCGTCAAAAGCCAGCTGAACGATACCGCTTCTGTCACGCAGGTCGATAAAGATAAGAGAACCAAGGTCTCTCTGTCTCTGACACCAGCCCATTACGCAGGCGCGCTCGCCTACGTTTTGTATAGTAAACTCACCGCAATAGTGAGTTCTTTTTGAATTTCCAAGTAATTCTGCCATTGGAATTTGCCTTCTTTCTTTTTGCAGGATTATTATTTTTGATATACCATTTTAAAACGGACAGCCGAGGACGTCTGTCCCTACGGTTATCGAACAGCCGTGGGATTATACCGATTGTAGGGGCGGGCGTCCTCGACCGCCCGCAATTCCTCATTTATTTTATTGCGTTAGCAATGTCCGCAGCCGTGAGCTTGACCTCGTACCGCGCTCCGTCTTGCATATTCTTAACCGTTACCACGCCTGCTTCCGCTTCGTTTCCGCCGATAACGGCAACGTAGCGTGCGTGGGTTTTATCCGCATATTTCATTTGCGCTTTTATACTGCGGGCGCAAAGGTCGGTTTCTGCCTTTATGCCCATACCGCGAAGCTGTTCGCAGAGAGTGAACACCTTTGTGTACACAGCTTTGTCTGCGGGAGCGAGATAGATATCCGGTGCGGTATCCACGCTCTTTAAAAGTCCCTCTGTTTCAAGGCAGGCGATAAGACGGGTAATACCCATACCAAATCCTACGCCGGACATCTGAGGTCCCCCAAGCTGGGCAACCAAGCCATCGTATCTGCCGCCGCCGCAAACCGTGGACTGGGCGCCGATACGCTCATCTATAAATTCAAACACCGTGCCGGTGTAATAATCCAATCCTCTTACAATGCCGGAATCTATAACGTAAGGAATTTCCGAAGCATCAAGAATAGCGGTAAGAGCTTCCAGATGCTCTTTACAGCCTTCGCAAAGGTGCTGTGTGGTCTTGGGTGCGTTTTTTGCTATTTCCGAGCAAACGGGAGATTTGCAATCCAGCACACGCAAGGGGTTTTTAGAAAGTCTTTCAAGGCAGGTGGGGCAAAGCTTGTCCGTATAATTGTTCAAATAATTCACCAGCGCTTCTCTGTAAAGAGGGCGGCATTTGGGACAGCCCACCGAATTTATGTGGAGCACCACGTCTTTAAGTCCCAATTCCTTGAACACGCTGTATGCAAGGGCGATAACCGTTGCGTCCGCCGCAGGGGATTCGGAGCCGAACAGCTCTGTTCCGAACTGGAAGAATTCTCTTGATCTGCCTGCCTGAGGCTTTTCGTAGCGGAAGAAATTGGTAAGGTAATACAGCTTTAAAGGCATTGCGCCTGCGTAAAGCCCGTTTTCCAGCATACTGCGGACAACGCACGCCGTTCCTTCGGGACGGAGTGACAGACTGCGGTCGTCTCTGTCCTTAAAGGTGTACATTTCTTTTTGCACCACGTCGGTAGTGTCACCCACACCGCGGGAGAAAAGCTCTGTGGCTTCAAAGGTGGGGAAGCGGATTTCCCCAAAGCCGTATTCAAGACACTTTTTGCGTATTGTTTTTTCGATATACTACCAAGCGGCAGTCTGCTCGGGAAGAATATCTAAAGTTCCGCGAGGCTTTTTTATTTGTTCCATAGTAATTTACTCCGTAAAAAGAACGATGAAC
>JAGCNA010000232.1 GCA_017646185.1 Clostridia bacterium | reverse complement strand
CTTTCTCCCCTGCCGGGCGGATATTTAGCCGCAGGCAAAAAGCAAACCAAAGCGGATATTATTAAGAAAGCAGCGAGAAAACGATGAACGAGGGAGCGCGTTCATTCGGCGCAGAACCAAAAACGCAAAACAAAAGTAAAATGTTTCGAAAACCGTAGGGTACGACGTCCTCATCGGCACCCCACAAAACCTGCGGTTTTGCGGGGAACCCCGCCACGTACCGCCTCTAATGGTTCAGCGGTAGAAATTCTTACAGAATTTGCTTGTATTTAATTTATTTGCGTTTTTGTAGAAATTTTCGCGTCGCTCGCTGTAGTTTACTACAGCTACCGCTAGCGAAAATTCCTTCTGCATCCAAATGCTCCGCGTCCTTCAGATTTTTATTTCTCATTTATCGTTTTCTCGCTGCTTTTTTAATAACATCAGCCTTCGTCTGCTTTTTTCCTGCGGCTAAATATCCGCCCGGCAGGGGAGAAAGTGCCGCCGTAACGGGAGGAAGAACACGGGCGAGGAGGCTTTCGCTTTCGGGGAAAAATGCGCACACCGCCCCCAGAAAAATAAGAGTGGTTACTGCGGCGTAAACTCCGCTTATTAACGCTCCCCCCAGCTTTACCGCCAAAAATCCTCCTGCCATACCGCTTAAGCCTATGGCAATACATGCCGATAACAGAACATGGGAAGCAGGGTCGGCGCTTCCCGAAAAAGCCGCCGCAAGGCACAGCATTAACAAAAGGGAAAAAACGGGGATCGCCGCACCGCCGATAATTCCGCTTACCAATGGGTTGAGAACCCGTGTTTCTTTTTTCATTTTTATGCACATCTCCTTTTTTTAAATAGATATGCGCACACGCCTTTAATTATTCCGTAAGCCCCTGCAAAAGGACGGGATATTCCTCTTCGAGCGCGGAAAAATTCATAGCCGAGGAATATATTTCCTCTAATTTACCGTGGCATACCGCCCCTTCCCCAAAGGCCTTGCGTGCCAAAGCGTATGCCCGTGCCGCCGTTTCGATACCTTGGGGTTCTCCCTCTTCTTTTTCTGCGGTAATATAAATATTTTTTCCGTGGAAATACACCCCGTTATATCGGTCGCTGTGGGTGGGGTGGGGAGAAAGCGTTACCCTCTCTTCAAACCGCCTGCTTAAAAGTATTATTTCGTTAAGCGTATCTTCATCCACCGCTACCCTTTCTTCGGCTTGGGGAAACGGGTTGCACAAAACGATTCCCTTTCTTGTAAATGCGGCGGAAACACGGTAATCCGCCCCGCCCTTTAAGGAGGACAAAAGACGGGCTTTAAAAAAGCCCTCCGTTTCCCTTTTTTGCGGTTTTTTGCACGCCCTTTCTGCACAGACGGCGGCTTTTATATATCCGTAGCCTCTTTTATAGCACTCCGCTTTATGGCGGGAAAGTGAAATTATCCCCTCTTTATCAAGCTTTTTTGCATCTATAAACCTGCCCGTATCAAAAAGGATCTCCTTTGCCAAGGGGTATTTCGGTTCAAGCACGTGGGGGGAGGTGCCGTCTGCAATACCCGTACTTTTTTCCGGCAGATATATGCCGTCAAGGGAAGCGGGGTCGGAGGAGCAGAGTATGCGCCAAACTGAAAATCCCTTTTTTTCGCAATCAAGGGCAAGTCTTTTCATTAAAGTGGATTTTCCGCTGCCGGGGGTACCTTTTATAATATACAGCCTATCTGCATCCCGAAAATATTCCTCCAGATACCCCTTAAAACCGTTTTCCGTGTTCACTCCCGCAAAAAATTCTGTGTTCATATATTCCTCCCGTGGTTGACATTATTTAAAACCCGTTATATACTGTTAGTAATAATATGTTACTGAAAGGTAGTTTGCCAAAAAATGAAAGCTTTAATTCTTGCAGGCGGTAAAGGAAAACGTCTGGGCAGCGATATAACCCATATCCCCAAGGTAATGCGTGAGGCGTTGGGAAGACCTCTTTTGAGCTACGTACTGGAATACACGGATTTTATTCCCGAAAAAGACAAGGTTATACTGGTAGGTTACGAAAAAGAACGGGTTATGAACGCTTTTCCCGAGTATCCTTACGCTGTGCAGGAGGAGCAAAAGGGCACGGGCCACGCGGTTATGTGTGCGGCACAGCATTTTGATGGATATGACGGAACCCTGCTTATTATAAACGGAGATATGCCCCTGCTTAAAAAGGAAAGCGTGCTGGCGCTTAAAAAGCAGCACGAGGATGCGGGCGCGGACTGCACCATACTCACCTTTGTTGCGAAAGGGGAAATTCCTCCCTTCGGCCACATAATACGCACCGTTTCCGGTTCTGTGGCGGGAATTGTGGAGCACAAGGACGCAAGTGAAGCTCAAAAGCTTATTCCCGAGCTTAACGGCGGTATATATATGTTTGACAGCAAAAAGCTGTTTTCCGTTCTTTCCCGCATAACTCCCAGCCCCGTAACCGGCGAATATTATCTTACCGACGTGCCCAAGCTTATGATCGCCGAAGGTTATAAGGTGGAAGCGTTTATACTCCCCGATGAAACCGAGCTTGCGGGAGTAAACACCGAAGAAGATTTAAAAGAAGTAGAAAGAATATTAAAAAAAGAGCAGATGTGATCTGCTCTTTTTAACTATGAACTATGAACGAGGAACGAGGAACGATGGTAGATTTTTGCGGTATACGCAAAAATCTGCCATAGTTCACAGTTACTTCCAATATCCTCTTGTAAACTCCTTCGGCTTATCCGAGGGGATTTCCTTTTCGTCCGTTATCACGAACAGGCGGTTATGAATTACGTCCTTATCCAAAAGATAGGTGGGGAGAGAATTGAAAATCAGGTTGCGGTGGTTATATTCGCCCCACACGGGAAAGCGGGCGGAGGTGCGGTCGGTTAGAACCGCTTTGCAATCCTTTACACAGCCGGAAATGTTTTTGATAATACAGTTTTCCGTATGCATTAAAACCTGCCTGCCGTAAACGGGGTATTCGCCTATATCCGTTTTAACCGCCTTTGGCGTAACCTCGGGTGAAACGCAAACCCCCGAAAATCCCATTTCCTCGTAAATTTTTGCGGTATGGGTATTGGTTGCGTTCAAGTTTCCGTCCCCGTACACGGCAAAGCCTATGCACAGAGAAATATGGCCTATATTGGTAACGGTAACCCGTTTTACACCAAGGGCTTTTGCTTTTTCAAGCTGCTTTTTTATATCCTCTTCTTCCGCAGTGGTTATGACTCTGGGAAGCAGGATGGATATTTTTGACACATCGTAACGCTTTACGGTATTTTCGTTAAACTTCCAAAGAGGAATATCTATACGCACAGCATCCGAAGGAACGGCAAAGCCTCTTTCCGGTTCGTATATACGGTAAATATCTCCTTTAACGGGTAAAAACAAAAGATCTTCTTTTTTTATCTCGGGTATTTTTTGGCTTGAAACGGGGGCGTTTTGGTTTAATATCTCCCCTTTTAAGCCATCCAGCGCTTTACGGCGCAGGTCGTTCACGGCGGATGCAGGCATAAATATGCCCTCCTCTGCCGAAACCTCTATGTTTTCCGCCTTAAAGCCGCTTCCCCCCGTTTTTGAAAGACGGCGGATAAGCTCATCCTTTTCCG
>JAGCNA010000025.1 GCA_017646185.1 Clostridia bacterium | reverse complement strand
TAAAGTGCACGATAAAGCGCACTCCCGTTGCCAAAGCTGTGCCCCATATACCTTTTTTAAAAAAGCCTGCACAACCGACAGCGGCGTAAGCCAGAACGTAATCCAGCAAAATTGAGGGTATTCCGTATCCGCCGGAAGACCAAAGCAGATATTTTAAAATACCGAAGTTGGCTCCCGTGGCGATACCCCAGCCTGCGCCGCGGCGCAAAGCAAGGATTACCAGAGGCACCATAAGTATGTCGATCCCGCCGCCCTGAAGCCAAGCGAAATCTATTTCCAGCGGACAAAGCGCCAGAGCGAGAGCTACGGTTATACCGCACTCGCAAACGATTAATAAGCGTTCTTTAAGTTTTTTGTTCATTTTTAAAATTACGACGTGTTTTACGCTTTTTAAGAGAAAAAAACGGCTTGTTCTATTTTTTTACAGAACAAGCCGATAATTTTTTACCATTTTCCAAACGCTTTTACACGTCTTCTCCCTTCAACAGTATTATCTGACAGGTTCATCGGGTATGTTCTCAGCCGTATATATTATACAGCACCCCGTAAAATGATATTCAGTTATTATAATTTGCGCGGAACTCCACGTCCACTTCCACGGTGTATTTATCCTTATTCTGGTTAACACCGGGAACGTAAGGGGGAGTATCCTGATAAACAACGGTAAACGAAACGGTATATCCTGCAGGGACGCCTTCTTTATCCAAGGTGTATTCGCACATTATATTTTTAAAACGGGTTTCATCCTCCACAACGCTTACCACACCGCAAACCTCCGGCAGCGCGGTGCCGAGCAGCGAATACAGCAGCTTGCTTTGAGAATTATCCTCAATATAATGGCGGTACAGTGTGCCTGCAAGAGTGGTGGTTTTTTCGGTGGATTTTATTTGCTCCGAACCGAAGACCACGGGAGATGCATATATGAGAGAGCCTCTCATTTCCTCCCAGGAGTATTCTTCCGATATATCATCGGTGGTCATAACTCCGTCTTGCCATTTCACCTTCATTATACCGATATTATCGCCCATAAGGGTTTCTTCTATCTCGCCCGTCATAAGCTTTTGCTCTTCATCAATAGAGATGTTTCCGGAAGCAAGCAGGACACATGTTTTTCCGCCCAGCTCTATTCTTAAGGAAAAGCCGTAATCCAAAACGTTCAGATCCTTAAAGCTTTCGTTAACGGGGGTGATATGAGTTTCATCTGCGCCTGCGCAGGCGCACAAAACCATTGAAAGAGCAAGCAAAAGGCACAGAAAACTCTTTTTCATGGTTATTTACCTATAATTTCTTCCAGCTTATCCAAAAGCTGTGAAACCTCGTAGGTCAGCGTGTAATATCCGCCTGCACCGTCTATGGTATAGTAGGCTTTGGTGGAGGTTACACGGTAGAATATAATTTCATCGGTTTTGGTTTCGCTGACAAGGTTGATACGAAGCATTTCACTGCCCGTTTCGTCCCCTTGTTTATATTCACCTTCGCGGGAAACGTTTATAACCTTAATATAGAACTGTCTGAACTCGTCCATATTAAGCTCTTTGCCGTTGCAGGTTACAGACTGAGCGATACCTGCTTCGTCCTTGCCGATAACGAAATTATAGCTTTCGCCGTCATAGGTGAACTTCATTTCGTTAACGTCGTCTATATACATATAAAGAAGTGAGGAGCTTACGAAATCCAGAGGTTCCCAAGCCATCCAAGGTGCGGTCTCGAGATGAACCTTTGCGATATAGGGGTTAACAAACTTAACGTCTTCCCCATCCTTATCCTTGGTGGTGATCATGGAAGCGGCGTAACGGGAGCCATCCTCCAACGGGTCGGAAAGGAGGATATCCATTGTGTATCCGCCGTAAACATAGTGAATGGTGATAGCAGGGTCGGTTCCTTCCCCTTTATCGTTTTTGCCCAAGCCGTATTCCGCAAGGTCCATTTCCTTTATACCGAACTTAACTACCTCGTCACCTACCAGAGTGCATACGGACATAAGATATTCAACGTATGCGGTGGTGTTTACGTAGGCGTAATTGCGGTTTTCGGGAATAAAATCATCGGTAGTGATCATCCACAGTCCGATAAACGCATCTGCGGGGTTGGCATCCAGCTTGTCTGCCATTACGCGGATCTCATCGGTTACCATCATCTTTTTGGAGCTGTATCCCTCGAAATCGATACGCACGTACTGAACGGGCTTTTCGCTTTCAAAGGAGATGGTGTGGATAACGTAGGTGCCGTCCTTTTGGGTCTGCAGACTTTCGGGCATAACGGCTTCCACTTCGTTGAAGTTTTCACCGTCGGTATATATCCATACCTTAATGCTTTCGGGCAGATATGCGCCCTTGCCTTCGTCTCTTACCAAGGGAAGCTTAATGCTGTACTTGCCGTTTTCCGCAACACGGTTAAGCGAAATTGCGATCTGAATGGAGGTTTCGTCCTTGGAGCCGATACCGATAAAGGCGGCTTGCTTTGTCCAATCCGAGTAAGGTGCGGGAGCACGCTTAAGGTCGGAAAGGAGGGTTGCCACGTCTGCCTCCTGATTGGAAAGCACGATATTGGAGGAAGCGGACATTGCACGGCGCAGACGGATGGTAAGCGCCTGATCCAGATCACGGAAATACATAGACATTTTGTCTATGGAATAGATAGCGTTTGTATCCGGAATAGCATAAACCAGATTTGCGGTGAGGAAGGTTTCGCCTCCTGCGGCAAAGGTGGATTCAACGTCGGATGCAAGGAGCATATACACGTGGGGCTTGCCCTCGTAACGGGCATAATGGTATGCGCCGGAGGAATCCTTATCCCCTATAATAAGCACGTGGGTATCACCCTGATTGGTCTTAATGGTTATCTTGGCGGTGGAGCCGTCCCCATCAAGTCCGTACTGGGGGAAATCCTTGGGGTTTTGCAGTTTTCCCTCTGCACAGGTATAGGTGGCGTTTACCACCAGATACGAGAAGGCTTCTGCGTTAAGCTGAACACCCTCTGCTCCTTCGATAAAGAAATTGGAGGAGGTTTTGCTTTCTCTGTACACCTTAAAGGTGGTGTTTTTGTTTTTAACGGTAATGGAAGAAACGTCGCTTCTGGTAATGGAAGGATACATAAAGGGCTTGCCCGTGGAGGTTACCACGTCACCGTCGGTATCGTATCCGTTCATTGCACGGAGAGAAATTTCTATCTTTTCTTCCCCGCAAAGGGAAAGGAAAGAGTTTACAAACATATTTTCCCCATCAAAAGCATAGGGAGTTTCGTCCTTAAGGAAGCGGAAAAACTCTTCCTTTTTAAAGGAAACACTGCTGCCTTCCGCAGAAACGGTGCAAAATTCGCTGCCGGAACCGGTTTTTACCTTTATTTTGCCGCATTCCGCAACGGAAAGGGCAAATTTATATACCACGCTGCCGGTTTTATCCGCAAGCAGTGCGTCTTCCCCGTCCTTAAAGGAAATGGTGCCGGAGATATCCTCCAAAGCGTCCTTTCCTTCGGCGGTAAGAAGATAAAAGGGGTCTTCTTCCATATCGGTGGCAGGCTCGTGGAGGAACATAAAATATCCTCCGATAAGCAGTGCGGCGGCAACAAGCAAGCAGATAACCACAGTTAAGGTCTGCTTATTTGAAGTCTTTTTCTTTTTGCCGTTTTCCGCCCCTGCCGATGCAAAGGTGGATTTTTCCGCGGTTATACCTTCATCCTTTTCCTCTTCGGGAGTAAAGGTTTCGGCATCTGTATAAATAATTTCGTTGCGCTTCATTTACAGGTGTCTCCTCTTAATATAAACACCGACACCCAGTACCAGAATTATAAGGGGAGCTACGGCAATAACTATAACGGAAAGTGTTTTTGCTTCGCCGGTCTCAAGGGAAAGGGCTGTGTCCGCAAATACCTTATAATCGATATCGGGGGAAACACGCTCGGTGGACATCATTCTTGCCGCCGCTTCGATAACCTCACGGTTGCCGTACTGGGCGGAAAGGCTTGCATCGGATACGAATTCGGTACTGCCGCAAAGGGTTACGTACTGATATTTTGCAGCGTTGGTATCGTCATAATCCATAACGGTGGATATGGAGAATATGGGGAATGCGCCGGAAACGCCGTTTTTATCCGTTGCGGTGTTAAAGGAGGTAAAGGAGGAGCCTACGGATGCGCCGTTTGCCGCCTTGCCGTTTACCAGCTTTACGGTATCGTCAAACACAGTCTTTATATCCGTATCGTCTGCAAAGGATATGTGAAGCTGTGCGGCGATAGTGCCCGTTTCTCCTGCAGGCTGGGCAAGAATATTGTTCTTGTTAAGCATAAGGGAGTGGGTCTGGTCGGAAAGTATGTTGTTTGGCTCGTAATCCAAGCCCCATACCTCGCTCAGATATTCACGCAGGTTGGGAAGATCGGGGGTGGAAGCATCCACAAATACCATAAGTGAACGGTTGCCGCCCAAAAATTTGTTTATGATATCCGTTTCGTCGTCTGCGTTGGGGTTGTTTTTATCGTAACCCGCAAGGTCCTTCTGGGGATCGCAGATAACCATTATACGGGCGTTTTTGAATGCCTCTTCAAGCTCTTCGTCGGTAGCGGCGGTAAGATCTATGGTCTGGGTGGCAAAGCCTGCATCCTGAAACAGAGAAACAAGGTTTTTGGATACGGTTTCACCGTGGCCCTGAGTGAAGAGAACGGAATAAGGCTCCTTGATAGAGCACTGGGTAATGGCGGAAACCATTTTGGATTCGCCGTTGTAAGCATACAAAGAACCGTCGGATTCGGCAACCATAAAGAATGCGTCAAAATTAAGGACACGGGTATGGTATTTACCTTCAACGATAATGTTGCTGGCGGTAAGAGATGTCTGGGTATAGTGCTTGATATCGTTTACGTATTTGGGGTCGGTAGTAACGTCGAAATACGCAACCTCGATATTATCGGGGAATTTTTCCGCAAAAGCCAGCACGGTTTCGTGTACCATACGGAAGTAGTTGTAGCCGCCCTGCTCGTATTCCTCAAGTCTGTCACGGGCGGTGCAGAAGTGAACGGTGATCTCGAAATCATCACCCAAGCCTTCAAGATATTCCACGGTGGTATCGGAAATGGAATAAAACTCTTCCGCTGTCATATCTATGGAAAAAATATGGGTTGCGTTAAGTGCGGTGATAATAAGGTTTATACCGATAATAAACGCCAGAGTTACTGCGGTGAACACTACGGAAAGAGAGCCGTATCTGAACTTTTTGCTATTTATAAGCTCACCGAAGGACATTTTCTTTTT
>JAGCNA010000231.1 GCA_017646185.1 Clostridia bacterium | reverse complement strand
GGTTTATGACAAGCCATCCCAAGGATGCGTCAAGTGACCTTATCGCGGTGATGAAGGAGCATCCCGATACTATCGCGCGGCATTTCCATCTGCCTGCGCAGGCGGGAAACGACCGGATTCTTAAGGCGATGAACAGAAAATACACCCGTGAAAAATATCTTTCCACCCTTTTTGCGATAACGAATGCCATGCCCGACATTGCGGTGACCACGGATATTATCTGCGGTTTCCCCACAGAGACGGAAGACGAGTTTGAGGACACGGTGAGCCTTATAAAAACGGCGGAATATGATATGATATATACCTTTATCTATTCTCCCAGACCCGGCACTGTTGCCGCAGGAATGGCTGACCAGATACCCCTCGAGGAAAAGGTGCGCCGTTTCCAGTGTCTTTCTGCAGTTCAGGACGAAATAAGCGCGGAAAAGAGTAAGAAATATATCGGACAGACAGTGAAGGTGCTTTCCGACGGGGGATGCGAAGGCAGAAATTCACAAAACAAAATTGTAACACTTGATAAAGATATCCCCGCAGGGCAGTTTGTAAACGCCGAAATAACCGAAGCCAAGGCTTACGGACTTAAAGGAAAAGTAATATAAACCGAAAGGAAATATAAAAATGAACGAGAACACAAAAAACGCAATTATCGCACTGGCAGACGCTATTGAGCAGGACGAAGTAGTGCTTAACTACAAAGCCGCAAAGGAAAACTTTGATAACGACGAAACCCTTACCCAGAAAATAAACGAATATTCCGTACAGCGTATGGTATTCGAAAAGGCTTCTGCAGACGAAAATCCCGATGAAGATCTGCTTAAGCAGATCGACGCACGCCTTAAGGAGCTTTACGAAGAGGTTATGGCAAACCCCGTGATGGTAGCTCTCGCAAACGCAGAAAACGAGCTTAACGAACTGCTTACCTACCTCAACGGCGAGATCCAGCACCGCGTTATTCCCGAAAGCGAACATTCCTGCGGCGGCGATTGCTCTGCCTGCGGAGGATGCCACTAAGTTCACCCCAAGAAAGGTTTTTTGGATACTACGGGTGTTTCACGAAACACCCCTGTAGCCGACACATTTCACGAAAAAACACTTTCTCGGGGACCCCGTAAAATACCACCCCACAAAAGGTTTTTAGAAAAGTAGGGGCGATTCACAAACCACACCCCACAAATCTGCGATTTGCGGGACCCCGTGAAATCGCCCGCTACAGACTATACCGAATACCGTAAAAACGCTTTTGCGGGGACCCCGAACAAAAAGACACCCCAACTCATAACTTATAATTTTATGCTCTGTGGCAAATAGACCCGCTGAAAGGCGAGGGATTTTGGATGCAGAAAACGTCTTTCGCGAGCGTGGCGTAGTAATCTACGACTAGCGAAGCGAAAGCGTTTACAAAAACGCAAATAAATAATTTTTGTAGATTTATTCTACAAAAATTTACCTTAAAATTTGCTGTGGGAAATGCGGGCGATTCGTGAATCGCCCCTACATTGGGTGTTTACTACACCGAACATCTATATAACATTGCGTTTTTGGTTGTGCGCCAAAATACCCGCCTTAATGAAAGGAGATTTAGTAATATGGCTCTTTCACCCATGATGAAACAATACTTGCAGGTGAAACAAGAAAATCCCGACTGTATACTTATGTTCAGGCTTGGGGATTTTTATGAAATGTTTTACGAAGATGCTTTAACTGCGTCCAAGGTGCTGGATATTGTTCTTACGGGCAGAGATTGCGGCGAGGAAGAAAGAGCTCCTATGTGCGGTATCCCCTTCCACGCGGCGGACTGCTACATACACCGTCTTATAAAAGCGGGCTACAG
>JAGCNA010000230.1 GCA_017646185.1 Clostridia bacterium | reverse complement strand
TTTACGAAATACATAAAATCTTCGGGGCTTCCGAAACGGGACGTGGGTGCGTAATATCCGCAAACCTGATACCCCCATGAACCGTCAAAGGGGTGCTCCGCTATGGGCATGATCTCCACGTGGGTGTAGTTCATATCCGAAGCGTACTCCGCCAGTTTATCAGCCAGCTCCCGATAAGAAAGATAACTGCCGTCTTCTTTCTTCATCCACGATCCCAGATGCACCTCGTATATATTTACGGGGGCAGAAGGCATTTCATCATATTCGCGGCATAAAGCAAATATCTGTCTGCTTTTTATAAACTCTTCGTCCGTCCACTCAAAATCCTTTAAGGTGTGGAAGACGGTGGCGGTCTGCAACCCCGTTTCGGCGTAAAAGCCGTATGGGTCTGCTTTAAGATGGTCGCCATTATTACCGCAAACAAGATATTTATATCTTGTCCCTTCTTTGAAATCGGGAAGAGTGACCGACCATATACCGCTTATATTTTCACGGGTGAGAGGAGTATCCTTCGCCCAACCGTTGTGGTCGCCGCAAAGAAATATCTCTTTTGCATTAGGTGCCCAAACACGGAAGACCACGCTTCCGTCCTCAAGACGGTGGGCGCCCATATAATCGTACGCCCGTATATTTGTACCCTGATGAAAGAAATACTCTGCCTGAGACATCCAAAACCCTCCATTCAAAGTTGAAAACAGTTAATCTACATTATTATATCATACCGAACCCGACTTTTCAATAGTACTTTTTCCAATTTAATCTCTGTTATGCCCAAAAAAGGGAGTCTTTAAGACCCCCTTTAACAATAAAAATTATTTTTTTACAAAAACCAATCTGGTATATCCGCTTCCCCGCTTGTATACCGTAATACCGCTTCCGTCCATATCCCCGATCTCATCGAAAACAGCGGGAATAACAAGGTTGCCCTCGGTATCCACAGCGCCGTATCTGCCGTTGTATTTCACCACCGCGATACCGCCGGAAAATCTATACGCTTCCCCGTATTCGGGCTGGGTGAGCCAACGTCCCGTTTCCAGAAAATACCCGTATTTTCCACCGCGGTTAAGAAGCAGCACGCCGTTTTCCGCACCGGTGCAGGAATAGCCTGCAGGTATGGAATATTCCTGCTGGGGAGCGGGCATTTTAGTATTTGAAGTTTGCTCGAAATTTTCGTATTCTTTGTCCACCGCCACAAAAGTCTCGCCGGGAATAAAGGTATCTGCAGTTTCTCCTTCCGAAACGGGAAGAGAGGAAAGGTATACTTCGTATTCGTTTTGCAGGGTAGCGGAAACGTCCCCTTCGTTAAGCAGGTCTTCCAGAATTTTATCTTCCGTTTCGTATTCAAATTCCTCCCGCCCGGGGGCGTTTTTGGAAACGAATCCGAAAATATCGCCCTTTACCGCCCATACAGCGCCGAGCGCAACAAGCAAAGCGGCCAGGGAAAAAGCTGCATATTTAATGGTCTTGCCGTATTTTTTCATAAACTGATCCTTTCGGAATAACACTTTCAACAGAATTTTACCATTAAAACTGTAATAAATCAAGCAAAACGAGAAAAAATAAAAAAACTTAAAAAAACTATTTACAAATCTGTTTTTTTGTGGTAGAATTCGTTGTATGCCAAATTGGGGAGGCTCGGTTTAAGGGCACAGGGCGGTAGTTTTCCGCCGTTTTCACACACCTTTTACTCAGTCTTACCTGTAGGGCAAATAATTATGGAGGTGAAACAAGCATGATCAACAAGGATCTTAAGCAGCAGATCATCAAGGAGTACGCAGTTCACGAAGGTGACACCGGTTCTCCCGAAGTACAGATCGCAGTTCTCTCTCAGAGAATCAGCGAGCTTACCGCACATCTTAAGGCAAACCCCAAGGATAACCACTCCCGCAGAGGTATGCTTATCATGGTAGGTAAGAGAAGAAAGTACCTTAACTATCTGCAGAAGAAGGATATCGAGCGTTATCGTTCCATCGTTGCACGTCTCGGTCTGCGTAAGTAAAATCCACCCCTAAAATCCTTCGGATTTTTGGGGACCCCGAGAAGACACCCCTAAAACGCGTTGCGTTTTTGGGGACCCCGAAAAAGCACACCGCCATAAGTGTGCGTTGGGTATTTATCCAAGCAAAACGCGAAGGCGGGAGAAGCAAATACTCCCGCCTTTATTTCCGTTTATAAGCAAGGTTTGGGGTTTAGCAGTTAAAAATGTTCCGAAAAACGCTGTTTTCGGCACGTTTTTAAGTGTTAAACCTACTGCCTTGAAGAAAATATATTAATTTTAGAAAGGTGAAGTTTAACTATGTTTCCCAATTACAGAACGTTTAAAACTACTCTCGCGGGAAGAGAATTGGTTGTAGAAACCGGCAAGATCGCACAGCTGGCTTCCGGCTCCTGCCTTGTACGCTACGGCGAAACCGTTATTCTCTGTAACGCAACCGCATCCGCAGCTCCCAGAGACGGTATCGACTTTTTGCCCCTCTCTGTAGATTTCGAAGAAAGACTTTATTCCGTTGGTAAGATCCCCGGCTCCTTCCTCAAGAGAGAAGGCAGACCCAGCGAAAAGGCTATCCTTACCTCCAGAGTTATCGACAGACCTATCCGTCCTCTTTTCCCCAAGGATCTTCGTAACGACGTAGTTCTGTCCCTTACCGTTATGTCCGTTGACCCCGATAATTCTCCCGAAATCGCGGCTATGCTGGGCGCATCCATCGCTCTTACCATTTCCGATATTCCCTGGAACGGTCCTATCGCAGGCGTTTTCATGGGTCTGGTA
>JAGCNA010000229.1 GCA_017646185.1 Clostridia bacterium | reverse complement strand
GAGAAAGCGGACTGAGAACGTCCGTAAACGATCTGGAGGAAGAGTTCGCGCATAGCGGTGTTGATAGCGTCACAAACAAGGTCAGTGTTGAGCGCTTCAAGAATGGTCTTGCCGGGGAGGATTTCAGCTGCCATAGCAGCGGAGTGAGTCATACCGGAGCAACCGATAGTCTCTACGAGAGCCTCTTCGATAATACCGTTTTTAACGTTAAGGGAAAGTTTGCAAGCGCCCTGCTGAGGTGCGCACCAGCCTACACCGTGTGTAAAAGCGGAAATGTCGCTTACTTCTTTAGCCTTCACCCATTTTCCTTCTTCGGGAATGGGAGCGGGACCGTGGTTGGGACCCTTGGCTACGACACACATATGCTCGACTTCTTTTGAATAGTTGATCATACTTTTAGTCCTTTCTGGTTTATGTTTATTTTTTAATAATTTCTGCGTTGTAAGAACCGAATGCGTTTGCCGCATTGGATTCGTCAGTATCGATATGCATTGCGTCTGCAAAAGAGGGGCTTACTCTTATAACTACGTCATCAAAAATAAGAGCGCGGGGAGTATCAAGCTTTGCCAGAACGATCTCTTTATCGGAAACGCCGAACTTTTCAGCGGTTTCGGGAGTAAGATGTACGTGGCGCTGTGCAGCGATAGCTCCTTCGGTAAGCTCAACTTCTCCTGCGGGGCCGACAAGCTTTACGGGTGCGCTTCCCTTAAGGTCGCCGGATTCTCTTACGGGAACGCTTATGCCGAGAGTTCTTGCATCGGTAAGAGAAACTTCAACCTGAGAAGCTTTACGTGCGGGACCGAGAACGGAAACGTTTTTAATGGTATTCTTGGGACCGACTACGTCAACACGTTCTTCACAAGCAAACTGACCGGGCTGGGACAGCATTTTCTTAACTGTAAGCTCGTGTCCTGCGCCGAAAAGCGTTTCAATATCGGCTTGAGAAAGGTGAACGTGGCGAGCAGAGGTCTCCACAAGTACTGTGTTTGCCATATATTGTATCTCCTTACATTATTTTTCAGGATATTATACTACAAAATGCCGTTCTTGTAAACAACAAAATGCAAAAAACTGTTGAATTTTTTCACAATATATGGTATTATATTTTGGATATTAATGTGGGGTAGTATTATGGATTACAGGATATCGGAAAATGTAAAGAACGTAAAGCCCTCTGCAATACGTGAAATATTCAAATTTTTGTCCGTTCCGGGTCTTATTTCTTTTGCGGCAGGGAACCCTTCTCCGGAATCCTTTCCCACAGAAGAAATGCAAAAAGCTTCAAACGCTGTTTTCCAAAGCAGTGCTTCCGCAGCTTTGCAGTACGGCACTACGGAAGGATACGCACCTTTACGGGATTGGGTTAAAAACCGTCTTGTAAACAAGTTTTCTTCTTTCACCGATAACGACGAAGTTATAATAACCACGGGCGGTCAGCAGGGAATAGATCTCTTTTCCAGAGTGATGCTCGACCCGGGCGATACCGTAATATGCGAAAGTCCCTCTTTTATCGGTGCGCTCAACGCTTTCCGTGTCTGCGGTGCCAATACCGTGGGCGTTGAAATGGAAGAAGACGGCATTTCCGTTTCCGGCTTGGAAAATGCGTTAAAGAATAATAAGGGCGCTAAATTTATATATCTTATTCCCACCTTCCACAATCCCACGGGTATAACAACGAGCCTTGAAAAGCGCAAAGAGATATACCGTCTTGCCCTTAAATACGGGGCTTTGATCTTGGAGGACAACCCCTACGGCGAGCTGCGCTTTGCGGGTGAGGACGTTCCCACAATAAAATCCATTGATACAGAGGGAATAGTGGTGTATACCTCCTCTTTTTCAAAGATACTTTCTTCGGGTATGCGTGT
>JAGCNA010000228.1 GCA_017646185.1 Clostridia bacterium | reverse complement strand
GGAAGTCGCCCTTTCTGTGAGGACCGTCGAGAACCATCTGGTCACCGGTGTAAGCGTGAACGGTGGTCATGATACCGCTCTGGATGGGAGCGTAATCATTGAGAGCCTTAGCCATGGGAGCGAGGCAGTTGGTGGTGCAGGAAGCAGCGGAGATTACGTTGTCTTCTGCGGTAAGGGTGTTTTCGTTAACATTGAAAACGATGGTAGGAAGATCGTTTCCTGCGGGAGCAGAGATAACTACCTTCTTAGCGCCTGCGTTGATGTGAGCGGAAGCCTTAGCCTTGCTGGTGTAGAAACCGGTGCATTCGAGAACTACGTCAACCTTGAGCTTCTTCCAAGGACAGTTGTTAGCATCCTTTTCAGCGTAGATCTTGATGGTCTTACCGTCTACGGTGATGGTGCCTTCTTCGTCATTAGCGGAAACTTCGTGGTTGTATCTGCCCTGTGCAGAGTCATACTTGAGAAGATGAGCGAGCATAGAGGGGCTGGTAAGGTCGTTGATAGCAACTACCTGATAACCCTTTGCGCCGAACATCTGTCTGAATGCGAGACGACCGATACGGCCGAAACCATTGATTGCAACTTTTACTGCCATTTTAATTCCTCCAAAAAAATGTTTATGAGTGTTAATTAATTTTTTAAACCGATTTATTTTATACCATATATTGAGAAAAAACAAGGGGTTTTTTGTAAATTTTGTGTTTTTTATAAAACTTTTATAAAAACACTTTGGTTTTTGGGTTATTTTACTATACCGAAAAGGGAATAAGCGTTGTTTAAACAGATTTCCGCCATCTCTTCAAAGGAAATACAGTATATTTCCGCAAGCTTTTCAACGGTATGGCGCATCTTAACACTGTCATTTCGCTTGCCCCTTAAGGGTACGGGCGTAAGATACGGCGCATCCGTTTCACACATAACGCGGTCTATGGGAACCGCAGTCACTGCGTGACGGAGCTTTTCCGCTGTCTTAAAGGTAACCGAACCGGAAAAGGAAATATACCAGCCCTTGCGAACCAGATATTCCGCCATTTCGTAGCTGCCGGAAAAGCTGTGAAGCACGCCTTTTACGTTGGGAAATTTGTCTATTACCGCAAGAGTATCTCCGTGAGCTTCACGGTCATGGATCACTACCGGCATATTCTTCTTTTCCGCAAACGCCATCTGTGCTTCAAACACCTTCATTTGTATGTCGCGGGGAGAAAAATCGTAGTGGTAATCCAAGCCGATCTCGCCGATAGCCACAGCTTTTTTATCACTCGAAAGCTTGTCCAGCTCGTTCAGCCAGTCTTCGCTTACTTCAGCCGCTTCGTGGGGATGAATACCCACGGCGGCATATACGTTTTCGTATTTGTGTGCCAAAGCGAGAGAAGCGTAAGAAGAGGCTATGTCGGAAGATGCGTTTAAAAATCCTTTAACTCCTTGTTCAAAGAGGGAAGGGATAAGTATATCCCTGTCCTCGTCAAACTGTTTATCATCGTAGTGTGCGTGGGAATCAAACATTATCTTACCTTGCTTCCCACAGGAACGCTGTCGTCAATAAAGACAACCTTTACCTCATCTTCACCGGACGCAAGTATCATACCGTTGCTCTCTACACCGCGAAGAACTGCGGGACGGAGATTGGAAACCAATATGATCTTCTTGCCGATAAGGTCTTCGGGTGCATACCATTTCGCAATACCGGAAACCACCTGACGTGTTTCGCCGATATCAACGGTAAGCTTAAGCAATTTATCGGATTTTTCCACCTTTTCGCAGGTGAGTATCTTGCCTACGGTAAGCTCTACCTTTGCAAAATCATCAATACCGATCAGCTCTTTTGCTTTTTCTGCCTTCTTTTCGGCTTTTTCGGCCTTCTTTTCTTCTTTTTTGCGTTCTTTTTCTTTTTCCTTTTGCTCTGCTTCGATAGCCGCCATAAACTTCTTTTCGTCTATACGCTCAAAAAGCTTTGCGCCGTCTGCGTTTACGGTTACGCCGTCAACCTTGTAATCAAAGCCAAGCTTATCGTAATCGTAAGCATCTTCCGCATAAGCAAATACTTCGGAAATACGCTTTGCGGTAGAGGGAATATAGGGATAAAGCATTGCGGTGCAGATACGAATGCTCTGTACCAGATTTGCCATTACGGTAGCAAGTCTGTCTCTGCTTTCTTCGCTCTTTGCAAGCACCCAGGGAGTGGTCTCGTCAATATACTTGTTACAAGCTTTGAATCCGTTAAGCACTGCTTCGGATGCGTCTGCCACAAGATATTCATCCATCTTCGCCATAAATGCTTCCTTTGCGGCGGAAACGGCGTTTTTAAGGGTTTCGTCAGCTTCGCCTACAGCAGAAGTGGGTGCAGGTACGGTACCGTCGAAATACTGCTTGATCATTGCGGAAGTACGGCTTACCAGGTTTCCTATTATATTTGCAAGGTCGGAATTGGTACGTGCGATAAGGCTTTCGTAGGTAATGCTTCCGTCGTTATAAAAGCCCATTTCGGAAAGGAGATAATATCTTACCGCATCAACACCGAACTGCTCTGCCAGCTTATCGCCGTAAAGCACGTTGCCGCGGGATTTGGACATTTTGTTTTCGCCGAAGAGAAGCCAGGGGTGTCCCAAAACCTTCTTGGGCAGGGGAACGTTAAGCGCCATAAGGATTATGGGCCAGTAAATTGTGTGGAAACGAACTATATCCTTGCCGATAACGTGAAGGTCTGCAGGCCACAGCTTATTATAGAGTTCATCGGGATTTTCTGTATCATAGCCGATAGCGGTTATATAGTTGGAAAGCGCGTCTATCCAAACGTAGGAAACGTGCTTGGGGTCAAATTCCAAAGGAACGCCCCAGGTAAAACTGCTTCTGGATACGCATAAGTCCTGAAGTCCCGGCTTGAGAAAGTTGTTTACCATTTCGTTCTTTCTGGAAACGGGAGTGATAAACTCGGGATGGGATTCGTAGTATTCAAGCAGCTTGTCAGCATACTTGGAAAGACGGAGGAAGTAAGCCTCTTCCTTTGCTTTTTTAACTTCTCTGCCGCAATCGGGGCACTTTCCGTCTACAAGCTGGGAATCTGTCCAGAAGGATTCGCAGGGGGTGCAGTAATGACCTTCGTATGCGCTCTTGTAAATATCTCCCTGCTCATAAAGCTTGGTGTAGATATGGCTTACTACTTTTTCGTGCTGTTTATCGGTGGTACGTATGAATTTATCGTATTCGCACTGGTAAAGATCCCAAAGGTCCTTTATTCCGCCTGCGATCTTATCAACGTACTCCTGAGGAGTAACACCGCTTGCTTCTGCCTCGGATTGAATCTTCTGTCCGTGTTCGTCGGTACCGGTCAGAAAGAATACGTCATAGCCCTTTTTCTTTTTATATCTGGCAATGGCATCCGTAAGTATTATTTCGTAAATATTGCCGATATGGGGAAGCTTTGAGGTATATGCAATGGCGGTTGTGATATAAAACTTTTCTTTATTGTTCATTTGCGCATTGCCTTTCGTTTTTATTTCTTAGTTTTTTGAAAAAATCCGAAAGCAGGAAAGCACATTCATCTTTAAGGATGCCGCCCTCTGCTTCGAAATGGTGGTTGAAATTATATTTGCTTAAATCAATAACACTGCTCATAGCGCCCATTTTTGTATCGTAAGCGCCGAAATATACTTTTTTTATACGGGCGTTTGCCACAGCGCCTGCGCACATAGGGCAGGGCTCAAGGGTTACGTACAGTTCGCATTCCTCAAGCCGCCAAGCGCCCAGCTTTTTGCAAGCTCGGTCAATGGCGATCATCTCTGCGTGCATAAGGGCGTTTTTCTTTTCTTCCCGTTTATTATAGCCGGAAGCTATTATTTTCCCATCCTTTACTATTACAGCACCAACGGGCACTTCGCCTTTTTCCGCAGCTTTGCGGGCGTAATTCATAGCGCGGCGCATAAACTTTTCTTTCATCTGTAAATTCCCTTCCATTACTTAACCGAAGTACCACCGAATAGGGAAGACACAGCCAGTAAGATGTACGATAATGTTTCGGGGAAAAAGCGCATCATCACCGCAGCGAAATAAAGGATAATAAAGAAATACGTCCATACGTTGGAAAAAAGAGCGCGTACCGGTGTAAAACCGCTTCCCGTAAGCAGACTTTCTCTTTCGGTTTTAACCAGAATGGGAAATCTTCCGGGCAGCTTTGAGAATTTGTAAAGATATACCAGGGAGTACGCCATCGCACCCATAATAAGCAGTCCGTAAAAGTACAGAACCGCATCGTGTCCGTAACCGGAAATTACGGAAACGGAGTTGTTGAAGAAGTGCAAGAGTACACCGGGCCAAATAGAACCGGTGGCAACGAATGCTCCGCCTATAAGGAGACCGAACAGAAATGCGAACATACTCTGAAGCGGGTCAACGTGTGCAAGCCCGAAAATTGCGGCAGAAACTATAACTGCAAATTTCGTACCAACGGGGCGCAGGCAGGATATGCAAATTCCTCTGAACACCAATTCTTCGAATATTGCAGGCAAAACCGCTGCACTTATAAAGTACAGAATAATATCGGTGGTGCTTTCGTATATTTCCGGCTCCGCAACAAAAACGTCACGGTACCAGGGAAACAGCAAGTTCATAAAAAGGTTAAACAGTATGCATATACCGAAAACGAACAGAGTATATCCAATAGGGTTTTTGGTAAGACGGGCTTTTATAGGGAAAATTGATCTTATCTTTGTTTTGCACGGAATCATTGCAATGGCAAAGGGGAAGACAAGACAAAAGATATACATTCCCATGCTTAACAGCAGATCAAAGGTTGTAAGTGGCATAACCTCTTCAACGTAGGGAATTATCTTGCTCAAGGGTGCGCTTATGATATACCCCAGAAAATTAAGCAGAGCAAGACAAAAACACGCCGCAAATATTACCCAGCATATACGGGATTTAGCCTTTTTATAGGTTTTTTTGTTATCGTTGTAAATATTTTGTGTTATTGAAGCGTATGTCATAATATCAATTAATATAAGCAAAGTGCGGATGCGGATTTTCGCATCCGCACATAAAGTGTGGTAAACTAAAGTATTTAGTC
>JAGCNA010000227.1 GCA_017646185.1 Clostridia bacterium | reverse complement strand
ATTCCCGTCACTACGCACACGTACACTGCCCGGGCCACGCTGACTACGTAAAGAACATGATCACAGGCGCTGCTCAGATGGACGGCGCAATCCTCGTAGTTGCTGCTACCGACGGTCCTCTCCAGCAGACCCACGAGCACATCCTGCTCGCTCGCCAGTTAGGCGTTCCCGCAATCGTGGTATTCATGAACAAGTGCGACCTCGTAGACGACGAAGAACTCGTTGAAATCGTTGAAATGGAAGTTCGCGAACTTCTCTCCGAGTATGACTTCCCCGGCGATGACATTCCCATCGTTAAGGGTTCTGCAAGAGAAGCTCTCCTTTCCGAAAACAAGGATCAGTCCGCTCCTGAATACGCTCCCATCGTAGAGCTTATGGCAGAAGTTGACGCATATATCCCCACTCCCGATCGTCTTTCCGATCTTCCCTTCCTTATGCCCGTAGAAGACGTATTCTCCATCACCGGTCGTGGTACCGTTGCAACTGGTAGAGTAGAGCGTGGTACTGTTAAGCTTTCTGACGAAATCGAACTCGTTGGTCTCGCTGAAAAGGCAAGAAAGACCGTTGTTACCGGTATCGAAATGTTCCGTAAGCTTCTTGATTCCGCTGAAGCAGGCGATAACATCGGTGTACTTCTCCGTGGTATCGGCAAGGATGAAATCGAGCGTGGTCAGGTTCTTGCTAAGCCCGGCTCCATCAATCCTCACACCAAGTTCGTAGGCCAGGTTTACGTTCTTACCGAAAAGGAAGGCGGCCGTCATAAGCCCTTCTTCTCCAACTATCGTCCTCAGTTCTATTTCAGAACTACCGACGTTACCGGCGTTATCACCCTTCCCGAAGGCACCGAAATGTGCCGTCCCGGCGACCACGTAGATATGACCGTTGAGCTCATTTCTTCCATCGCTATCGAAAAGGGTCTCCGTTTCGCTATCCGCGAAGGCGGCAGAACCGTTGGTTCCGGCGTTGTTGCTGAAATCCTTGCATAAGTTAATATAACTTAATATATTTTAAGCTTCGGGGCAGGGTGTAATTCCCTACCGGCGGTAAAGTCCGCGAGCCGAAAGGCATGAACAGGTGTGATTCCTGTACCGACGGTTAGAGTCCGGATACGAGAGGCAGAATGCAAAGCTATTTATGCCCCCGATTAATTTCGGGGGCATTTAGTTTTAAAAAGGAGTCCCGATATTATATCGGGATTTTTTGTTATTTTGAGGTTGTTTTTATGAAAAACAAAAAATATTTACTTTCACTCACTCTTTGCGGAATAATGGCGGCTATATCGGTGGTTTTACAGCTTCCGTTTTTTGAAATCTCTTTGCCCTTTATTATTCCCGAATTTGTAAAATTAGACATTTCCGACCTTCCCGCCTTGCTTACCGCTTTTTCCGCAGGTCCTTTGTGGGGAGGGCTTGTCTGCGTGGTTAAAAATACCGTACACCTCGCATTCGGCACAACGAGCGGTATCGGCGAGCTTGCCAACGCACTTATGGGCGTGGCTTTCGTTGTCCCCGCAGGGCTTATATATAAATACCGCCACTCAAAATCCGGCGCATTTTTGGGCGGTGCGGCAGGCGCTCTGGCAGGTGCTGCTGTTTCCTTCCCCGTAAATATGTTTATAACCTATCCTTTTTATATAGGCGTGTTCTTCGGCGGTCAGGTTCAGCCGCTCTTGGATACGTATAACGTCATCTTCGGCACAAACTTCGGTCTTGTAGAGTTGTTGCTTATCTTCAACCTGCCCTTTACCTTTGCAAAATATATGCTGTCCGTAATCATAGCATTGTTAATATATAAACCATTATCTCCCATATTTAAAAAGTTTAAATAAACCTTGACAAATCGCGGATTTTATGTTAATATATCTCCGCTAAAAACAAATAACGCATCATCAAGAGTGGTGGAGGGAACTGCCCTGGGAAGCCCGACAACCTGCAGTACTGCAAGGTGTTAAATCAGTGAAAGAAATTTCGAAGATGAGAAGCCGGTAAATTTTTCAAAACGCCTTCTCGTAAGGCGTTTTTATTATGAAAGGAAGTAAAAAATGGTAAAATACTTTTCCAGTGAATCCGTAACCGAGGGACATCCCGATAAACTTTGCGACCGTGTTTCCGATAGCGTGCTTGACGCTATCCTTGCGCAGGACCCTACTGCCCGTGTGGCTTGCGAAACTGCCTGCACCACAGGTCTTATTCTTGTAATGGGTGAAATCACCACCACAGCCCAGATAGATATTCCCGCTATCGCCAGAAACGCCGTACGCGAGATCGGCTTTGACAGAGCGAAAATGGGCTTCGATTGCGATACCTGCTCCGTGCTCACCTCTTTGGATAAGCAGTCCCCCGATATAGCTATGGGCGTAGACAAATCCCTTGAATCCAAGACCGGCGAGGACGACAGCAAGTACGATACCGGTGCGGGAGATCAGGGTATGATGTTCGGCTATGCCTGCGACGAAACCGAGACCTTAATGCCCCTTCCCATATATCTTGCCCACCGTCTTGCGTACCGTCTTACCGAGGTAAGAAAGCAGGGTATCATTAAGGGACTTTACCCCGACGGAAAAACTCAGGTAACCGTTCAGTACGAGGACGATATTCCCGTGCGTGTGGATTCGGTTGTAGTTTCCACCCAGCATTCCGAGGATACCGACCTTGATTTCTTGCGCGTTCTTCTTGAAAAAGAGGTTATCCGCCATATTATCCCCGCAAATTTGCTTGATGAAAACACAAAAATATACATCAACCCCACCGGACGCTTTGTTGTAGGCGGTCCTCACGGGGATAGCGGTCTCACCGGCAGAAAGATCATCGTAGATACCTACGGCGGCTACGCACGCCACGGCGGCGGCACATTCTCCGGCAAGGACCCCACAAAGGTAGACCGTTCTGCGGCGTATATGTGCCGTTATCTTGCAAAGAACGTAGTTGCATCCGGTATCGCAAAGCGCTGTGAGATCCAGCTTGCATACGCTATCGGCGTGGCAAAGCCCCTTTCTGTTCTGGTAGATACCTTCGGCACCGGCAAGGTTAGCGACGAGGTTATCGCAAACCTGCTTAAAGAGGTAGTGGACCTCCGTCCTGCCGCTATTATCGAGCGTCTCGACCTCCGCCGTCCTCAGTATACCGCCCTTTCCTCCTACGGCCACTTCGGCAGAGAAGACCTTGGAGTTAAGTGGGAAGAAACCGACCTTGCACCCGTTATTGCGGCTAAATGCAAATAAAGAGTTATGAATCCTCAACTATTCGGAACGGCGCATATACTCTATATAATAACATCCGCCCTTGTATGTGGGGGCGGATTGCTCTTAGCAAAAATATTTGCAAAAACAGAAAAAAACCAAAGTATCGTATTAAAAACGCTGGCTGTATTGCTGTTTGTTTTTATTATACTAAACAGATTAT
>JAGCNA010000226.1 GCA_017646185.1 Clostridia bacterium | reverse complement strand
GAGCTTACCTCGGGATCCGTAATGGTGATGGTTGCCAAAGGCGCAATAACCACGTTCATGCGGGTATCCGGGAACATCTGGGCGTAACGTTCATAAACCGCTGCATATCTGGGTGCATAGGTTGCCGAGAAGAAGGACTGAGAGTATGCGGCGCCATTATATATAATCAGACCGCTGGGCAGGAAATCCGGTGCCTCTACGGACGGTGTTTCTATAATGACCGCATTTACCGTGATGGTACACTCAGCGCTGAAGGCTTCTCCGTCCTTGTTAACGGTGGCAGTAACGGTTGCGTTTCCTGCGGAATCGCCCTTAACGGTTACGGTGCCATCGTTATTAACAACGATAGAAATTCCGGCATCCCCTGTAACAGACCATACGAGATTTTCATATCCCTCGCCTACAGTTGCGGAAAGCAGATAGGTTGCGCCCGCAGTAAAGGTGGCGCTATCTGCGGAAAGCTTTACGGGGATTATTACGGGTTCATCACCCGAAATATCACTTTCTTGGGAAACATCAGATTCCTCGGGAGGCATAGGCGGCAGTGAGAATTCGGGCAAGCTGAAATCGTCGCTTACGTCGCCTTCGTCACCCTGACCTGCGTTAGGGTCGATAATTACCGTCATTCCTTCACGTTCATAAATAATGGAAAGGGATTTGAACGTATCCAGCTTTTTGGATAAAGATACCAGCGTTTCTCTGCCGATAAAGGTATCCGAAACGAAATCGGCTATATCTGCAAAATATTTGCCGCTTAAGAATGTATCCCAAGTGAAATCGGGCATTGTTGCAAGATTGCGGTTTTCTATTTCCGAAACGGTGGGGCGCTCTGTCTGGCACAGATTGAGTATTGCCACAGAGCCCAGCAGGACTACGAAAATAAACAAAACCAATTCGTCTATAAATTTATTGTTTTTCATCTTCCCACCGCCCTTCTAAAATTTAAAGTAAATGAAGGGATTATAGGAATCCCCTGCAAGACGCACGGTGCAGAGAGCAAACAATGCGATAATAACAACGGTTTTAAACACACGGTCAATTGTGTATGCCTTTTCCTCGCCCAAAGAAGAGTTAAGCTTTGCGCGGATCTTGCCCATAACAAATGCAGCAAGAGGAGTACAGCTTATAAGGGCTACTATAAGAAGCAGACCGTTTTCGTATATCATTGATTCGGAATACACGTTTGTAAATCCCGTGGTGCCGATACCGAAATAATGACCGAGCTTTGTAAACAAATTCTTTTCGTTATAAAAGATAGCGTAGCCAAACAAGGTGATAAACACAAAGGACACACGCTGAATTATGGTAGACAGCATACCGGGCAGACGTTTATAGGCTTTATCCAGAATAAACTTTTCAAGGATGAGCCAAGCACCGTAATACACGCCCCACAGCACGTAGTTCCAGCTTGCACCGTGCCAAAGGCCGGTGGAAAACCAAACTACCGTAAGTGCGATAATTGTGGGCAGATTCTTTGCGGCGGTCTTGTGTCCCGAACTCTTAAGGGATTTGGTAAGCTTTGTAACAAGCTTTGAGCGCATAACGGGATAGAAAAGGTAATCTCTGAACCAACCGCCCAAGGTCATATGCCAACGACGCCAGTATTCGGTGACGTTTTTGGATATGTAGGGGTGGTCAAAGTTTTCGGGGAAGGTAAAGCCAAACATGTGGCCCAGACCTATAGCCATATCCGAATATCCGGAGAAATCGAAATAAACCTGCAAAGCGTAAAACAAAATTCCGCCCCAGCTACTTAAAACAGTGGGACCTGCCGTGGTTGCAAAAGATTTTCCGCTGCCAGTGCGCAGGTATTTGCAAACACAACCTTTTTACCCATACCGATGGCAAATCTGTACAGACCGTCGTTTATCTCCTTTGCGGAAACACGGCGGTATTCAAGCTGGTCCTCTATATCCGTATAACGTACGATAGGGCCCGCAACCAACTGAGGGAAGAAGGTTATGAACAGAAGCAAACGTGAAAAAGACTTTTGGGGAGGGCAGTTTTCACGGTAAACGTCTATAACGTATGTCATTGCCTGGAAGGTATAAAAGCTTATACCCAAGGGCAAAACGATGGCGGGAACGGGAATTGAAGAGCCTAAAACAGCGTTGATAGATTCCACGGCAAAGCCTGCGTATTTGAATACGCCCAGCATCGCAAGGTTTAATATAACTCCGCCGGCAACAGCAAGCTTTCGTGCAGCCGGTGTTTTTCCTTTGCCAACCAATAAACCGAACACATAGTTGATAAGTGCCGAAAACAGCATTAAGAACAAGTATACCGGCTCGCCCCAAGCGTAGAAGAAAAGGGAAAATACCAAAAGTATTCCTCTGCGCCAGGTGCTGTTTTTTACCGCAAAATACAAAAGCAGTATCAGGGGTAAAAAGATGTATACAAAAAACGGACTTGAAAATACCATTTTTAAAAATTACCTCTTTCTGCGTGCGGCAACGATTTCCGCAAGTTCACCCACGTTATTCATTCCGACAACTTCCTTCATGCTGAACTTCATACCGAATTCTTCTTCGATAGCGGAAATAAGAGTAATATGGGTAAGAGAATCCCAATCTTCTATATCGTCTGCCGTGGTGGAGGCATTAACGGTAACGTCTTCATCAAATACATCGGCAAAAACTTGGTTTAATCTTTCGTATATCTCGTTCATTTTATATATCACCTTTCTGAATGTGTGTTTTATTGAATTTGAAACTATCCGTATCTGCGGTAAAGGTATTATCACCGTTGGGGGTAAAGCCAAGCTTTTCGTAAATATCGGCTACCATTGCGTTTTTCGGGGTCTTGATATATTCGCCCACAACCTTTTTGTAGCCTGCATCCCTTGCGGTTTCGACCATTGTGTTGATAATAAACTCCTCCATACCTCTCTTGAGCACACGGCAGGACATAAGGTAGGTGTTTACAAAAAGACAGTCTTCCCGCTTTTCCATAATAACGGCGGAGATAAGTCCGTGGTCGCCGAATTTATCCTTAAGGGTGAAATAAACAGTTATATATTTATCGTCCTTGGCGATATCCTCAATTTCCTGCTCGGTATACCTTACCGTGCGGAGATTGAACTGGTTGGAACGCTGAGTAAGCTGTGCTATTCTGGGAAAATGGTAGGCATCAAAAGCTTTTGCCTCTGCCACCATTTCAAGGCTCTTAAGATAATCATCGTAATCCGCACACTTGCTCTGCAGAGAAACTCTTTCTGCTTCTGCACGGTATTGGTCGGTTCTCATATGGTCTTCCTTGGAATAGGAAGCGGTTCCGAACAAGCCTTCTGCACGGAGAAAATCTACGTATTCTTCGGGGTTTTCAGGCAATTCCGGCACGGTTATATCGGGGATAAGACTGCGTACAACTTCACGCTCAAAGGGGTTATCGTCCAAGAATACCATACTGTCCATACCGATATTGAGCACGTCTCTGATATAGCGGATATTGCTGGCTTTATCCTGCCAGTTGGCAACGAAAACGGAAATATCCTCAAGACGAAGCACCATTTCGGGATGGTTTATAAAGGGATCCTTTGCGTTTTCTTCGTTATTTTTGGAGCACACGCAAAGAATTATACCGCGGTTTTTAAGCTCTTTAAGCCAAAGCTGGAAGTGAGTGAATGCGTGTCCCGTTCCCAGTTCGCCGATCTGGATACCGTCTGTACCGTCATCACCCACGACACCGCCCCAAAGGGTGTTATCAAGGTCAAGAACCACGCATTTTTTGATCTTTCCTTCTGCGGAAAGAACTATATCGGTTATGCTCTTTGCAATAACGGGAAGGATATCGGTGCGGAAGGGCATTTTGGCAATACAGAACATCTTGTTGTCCCGCAATGCGCTTTCCCCTACTCTGCTCTGAATACCCTCAATATCGCAAATAAATACGTTTTTGTATTCACCGCTTTTTTCG
>JAGCNA010000225.1 GCA_017646185.1 Clostridia bacterium | reverse complement strand
CTTTGCTTTCTTTGCTTTTGCTTTAAGCTCTTCGTTTTCGGGTTCAAGACGGAGCGCCTTGTTGCTCTTTACGCTTTTTACGATAGACATAATGAGAAGTATGGTTGCTACGGTCTGCAGAATACCGATAATTGCCAAAGCGGCGAGATAAACTACAAGCAATCCTCCGATTGCTCCTGCTACTGCGGGCATAATATAAATCTCCTTTTTTGTGTGTTTGAAAATATTATAAGGTTTTTCCCCTGTTTTGTCAACAGCCTACTGTGCGAACAGTTTTCGGTGGAGGCGAATATAACGGAGGCACACTTCCTTTTGAAATGTGCCTCTTTTGCGGGATTTTTTATCTATTCAATAATCATTATATAATCCGTGGTTGCTCTTGATTGGGACACGGTGACAGTATACCGCTCCCCTGCTTTTAAGGAAGCTTTGATAACTTCGCCGTTTTCTATATAATAATCGCTTGCTGCTTTTTCGCCCAGATGGTTGGTGATAACAGCTTCAAGCACAGCGCCTTTTGTTATTTCCGAAAATGTAAAACGGTATTCTCCGTCTTTTTCGGGAATGAGGATATATACGTTTGTTTGGTCGGTAAATTCGGTGCTGTCTTTTACTGTACCCGCGCCGCTGATATCCACGGTGGGCTTTTGATGTCCGATACGCATTTCGTATTCGGTAAAGCCTCTTAATTGCTGTACGGTTATGGTATATTGTTCGCCGGCTTTTAAGGTTGCGGTAACGCCTTCCCCGTTTTCGATATAATAATCGCTGCCCATTTTTTCGCCCAGACGGTTGGTAACTACGGCTTCCAGCACACTGCCTTTTGTTATTTCCCCAAATTCAAATCTGTATACTCCGTCATATGCGGGAACAAAGGTATATACGTTTGTTTGATCTGAGTATTCGGTTCTATCCAACACAAGGGATAAACCTGATATATCCTCTACAGGCTTGGGGGCACCGATATGAAAATCAAAGGTACATGCGCCCCTTGCCGCTTTCATTTCTATCTGGTAGGTTTTTCCCGCTTCGCCGTATGTGGAAATATATTCGCCGTTTTCGTCAACGTAAACATAGGAGGATTTACCGTTTTCATCAATAACCCGCAGATCTACGGGAGTGCTTACGTGCAGTTCATCTATCCAAACGGTAAAATATCCGTCTTGTTCGGCGGTGTAGGTTTGAATGGAGGTTTCGCCCTTGGCAGATAATATTGCAGTGCCTTGGGATACGGCAGCATACCACATATCTTTTTCTGCGAACCACAGCTTTTCAATAACTATGCCCATCGGTTCGGGTTCGGGCTCGGGTTCGGGTTCGGGCTCAGGCTCAGGCTCGGGTTCGGGATCGGCAGCCGATTCGTTTTCCGTAACAGGATGGGATTCTATTGCAGGACTGCTGTTTTCTGCGGGGCCCATCACGAAATCGCCGGATGCATCAAAATCCGGAAGAGGGTTTCTCATTATGCCGCGCAACAGCGCTTCGCAGGATGCCAAAGAAAGACAAAGGGTAAGACACAACGTAAAAAGCGCGATTCTTTTCAGTGTTTTCATAATTCACACTCCAAACATAATCATATATTAATATTATACACCGTGTACCTGTTTTGTCAATAGCCCGCTGTGTGAACAGTTTGCGGAAAGCCTTTAAATAAAATTGTTTTTTGCGTTACGCAAAAAACTACCATCGTTCATATTTTAAAACCCGTGAATGTATCACGGGTTTTAAAATATTACAAATATTTTTCTTTATACATTTCAAACTGCTGTTTGAAATATTCGCTGAACTTTTCTTCGCGGAGGGATTCGTGGATATTGAGGTTGTGGTGTTCCCCATCGATAACGCAGCCGGCGATATTTGAGCAATGGTCGGAGGTGCGCTCCAGATTTGTTAGGATATCCGACCAGACAAATCCCGTTTCCATAGTGCAATCCCCTTTTTGCAGGCGGAGAATATGGTTTGTACGCATATTTTCCTTTAAGACATCGATAATCTGCTCCAGCGGTTCCACGTTGGCGGCGGAAACAAGGTCTGTGTTTACAAGTGCTTTTTCCGTAAGCGCAAGGATCTCGTCCGTGGCGGCAACGAGATTTTTAAGCTCGGCGGAGGCGCTTTCCGAAAAGACAATTTTCTTTTCCCGTATTTCCTTTGCGCTGTCCACAAGGTTTACCGCGTGGTCGGAGATACGCTCCAGATCACCGATGATCTTTAACAGCTTTGCGCTTTCCATACTGTCTGCATCGCTTAACTGGCTTGCGGAGAGCTTTACAAGATAAGTGCCGATAATATCTTCGTATTTATCGGTTTTTTCTTCGGTTTCGTTAATATATTTTACCTTTTCTCCGTCATATTCCGTAAGGCACGCCATACCGTAGCGCAGGGCGGTAACCGCATCGGACGCCATTTCGTTGGCGAGGAAGCGGCAACGGTCTATTGCGAGAGGAGGAGTTGCCAGCAGACGTTCATCCAAAACAGCGATTTTTTCGGGTGTTTTTTCCCCCGGCACCAGCTTGTATGCCAGCTTTTCCAACATTCCCGAAAGCGGAAGAAGGAGTATTACGCAGGCGATATTGAAAGCGGAGTGAAGTATGGATATGCCCAGCATTGTGGCGTTTTCCGAAAGGATGGGGAGTTCGAAGAAATAATACACCACCGAATATACGCTCAGCCATACTGCCGTACCGATAACGTTGAAGGCAAGATGCACCATAGCGGCACGCTTTGCGTTGCGGTTCGTTCCGAAGGAGGAAAGAAGGGCTGTAATGCAGGTACCGATATTCTGACCCATAATTATAGGTATTGCCGCACCGTAGGACACCTGCCCTGCCTTTGCAAACGCCTGAAGTATACCTACAGATGCGGAGGAGGACTGGATGATAGCCGTGAGAACAGCACCCGCAAGCACGCCCAGTATGGGGTTTTTGAACATAAGCATAAGGTTGCGGAAGCCTTCCAGCTCCTTAAGGAAGGAAACGGATTCGGACATAATATCCATACCGAACATAAGCACCGCAAAGCCCAGAAGTATGGTGCCCGTGTCCTTTTTCTTATCGGATTTGCAGAACATATATAAAATTATGCCGATAAGCGCCAGCACGGGTGTGAAGGACATTGGCTTTAAAAGCTGAACGATAATGTTATCGCCGCTGATACCGCCCAAAGAAAGTATCCATGCGGTGACGGTGGTGCCCACGTTTGCACCCATTATTACGTTTATGGCTTGGCGGAGAGTCATAAGTCCCGAGTTAACGAAGCCCACAACCATAACCGTGGTAGCGGAAGACGACTGTATTATGGCGGTTACTCCCAATCCGGTAAAAAATCCCGCCAGCTTACCCGAGGTAAGCTTGCCCAAAAGGGTCTGCAAAGAACCACCTGCACGGCGCTCCAGCGCGTTGCCCATTACGTTCATACCGAACAGAAACAGACATAATCCGCCTAACATAGTAAGCAAACTGAAAACGTTTTCTTGTGTCATTTTGATTTTTTCT